>JBDWQX010000223.1:0-10787 GCA_039986395.1 Cyclobacteriaceae bacterium | reverse complement strand
ATGGTTGACTGCTTCAATTCCTTGGCCTTTTCATTCAAAAAAGCACTGGTTCGAAGTGCCGCTCCGAAATAATCGTTCTCCAAAAGTCTCTTACCTACGATTTCCCACGAGGTACTATACTCTCGTAGATAGTAACCCACCACTTGAACATATGTAACCTGAAACTCAAACTTGGTTATATAGTTGCTAAAATGGCTCAAGTGAGGTTCAATGACAAATGCTGGCATGTCCCTCGCTACCCAATGCTGATCAGCTACGATCTCTAAAGGCTCAAACCCCTTTTGGGTGATCTTGAAGGACACTGCAGACTCGCTATAAATAGAGTGGGCTTTATGCAATATCAATTCGCTATGAACAACAGGAATTAGGTCTTGAAATAGCCACTCATAAGGCAACCCGAATAATGTATACTCAATATCAATAACACTTCCTACTTTGACATTGGGCAGAAATAATTTATAGACGTAATCTCCACGAAACTGCTCTTCTTCATGAATTGAAGAGCTCCCAAGTCTTTCTTCTACAATTTTTCCGTTTTCCAAGTTAAATACCTTTGCCTTGAAAAAACTTTTACCCGGTACATTGAGAGTTATGTTACCATAGGAAGTACCTCCTTTTTTAAGAATTTTTATTCGTTGATGTCTATAAAATTTGAAGGTCTCTTCTCTGAATTCACCTTTATCATACAAAACCACTGCTACGGCAGAAGAGTCCTTGTCATAAACCGTCATTTCTAATTCAGATATAGACGGCTTACCAAACTTCACTTTTTGAGCAAAACTCAAACTAGTGAGGAGGCAGAAAAACAGCAGTATTGGAATGCTACTTACTGGATTTTCCTGATTTGGTCTACTTCGAATGATTCTCATGTTTTTAGGACTAGGTTAAACACTTTGGCAGGTGGCACTTGATGATGGATTAAAACTAAACTTAGCTTATTTCATACCAGCAAGTTAAAACTTACTTTATACTAAACGGGCCACAGCTTTCAAAAAAATTACTTTAGTTCCAGGGTATCAGACAAGATGGATCCAACTATTTCAATCTCCAGACTACTTTATTTTAATTTTATTCCTACAAATAGGAAACATTAATTAGAAGTTCTACGTTTAGGAAATATTAATTGGTCGAATCATGAAAGGAACACACCTCGGAGAATTTGAAGAATTGGTATTACTAACAGTCGGGATTCTGGGCACTAAGGCGTACGGTATCGCTCTTAAAGATGACTTAGAGCAACGTACGGGCAGGAAACCTAGCATTGGAGCACTACATAGTGCACTTACAAGATTAGAAAACAAGGGTTTTGTTACCTCGGAAATGGAGGGTGCCACAGAAGATCGTAGAGGAAGACGAAAAAGATTCTACCTGCTAACCGCAACAGGAACTAGCATTATCAAAGAGGTTTACGATCAACGCACGGAGATGATCAAGTTGATACCAAACATTGCAACCCAGTGAAGCGATCGTCTCCCCCATCTTTTGCGGAACGCTTCTTCGCATCTTTTTGTCACACCCGGCATCTTGAAGGACTGGAGGGTGATCTGTATGAGCTTTTTGAAAGACGAGTTGAGAGCAAAGGCATCTGGCTTGCCAAGCTCCTTTACTTGTTTGATATGACTACACTTATGAGGTCAAGTGTGGCAAAACCCATAAAAAGAAATAGAATGACTAACAATCTAGGAATGTTCAAGAATTATTTCAAAACGACCCTCCGAATGGGTTGGAAACGCAAAGGCTTTTCGTTTATTAATTTATTTGGTCTAACCATCGGCCTCACCAGTGTAATCTTCATTACGCTATTTGTACAAGATGAACTAAGCTATGACAGGCTCGTGACTGATGCTGGTCAAAAATTCAGAATGTACAATGTGCGCCAAGACAGCGATGGATCAACAAACTACCTGCCAATTGTACCTCCTATGTATGGCGTGACTTTGAGAGAAGAGTTTCCGCAGGTAAAGCAAGTGGGGAGAGTTCTTTTTGATTATGGAGGGACTGTGTTTAATGTTGAGAACCAACCCTTTTCTGAAAAAGGAGGATTCTTCGCAGAACCTCAAGTACTTGATATCCTTGACGTGAAGGTGAAGGAAGGCAGTTTCCATGAAGACATGGAGCCAATATCTGTACTCCTCTCTGAGACCCTCTTTAAGAAGTTCTTTGGTGATGCTGTCTTCGAAGAACAGACACTTGTTACTTCAAATATCACAGTAAAAGTGGCAGGAATTTTTCAAGATTTTCCAGAGCAATCTCACCTTGATGCTCACTACATCTTTCCTTTTGAGTTACTCAGACAATACTCGAGCACTGAACGCTTGGAGAGTTGGATTTGGCAACAGTTCTTTACTTATGTAGAATTAGAACCTCAAGCCAACCAAAAAGTGTTTATCGAGCAATTTGGAGAACAGGTCCGAGAATTGTCTCGAGAACAAACTGCAGCGTACGGTTTTCAGTTCGACCCTCACTTACAGCCTGTGCGTGAGATACATCTGCACTCCACAAATTTTCAATGGGACATTGCTAAAACGGAAAGTTTTCAGTCAATCCTTTTTTTATCCATCGCAGCAGGAATAATTCTGCTTATTGCATGCTTAAACTTTATCAATCTGTCTACGGCTCAGGCAATGAAGCGATCCAAAGAAGTTAGTGTACGAAAATTTATTGGAGCCAACAGAGGACAACTGTTAATTCAATATGGATTTGAATCCACCATCTACACATTCATTGCCGGCATTGTTAGCTTGATCCTGTTCATCCTCTTTCTCACCCCTTTTAACACATTCACTGGAAAGGTTTTCACACTTGAAGAGATTCTAAATATCCGAAATATCACGCTGTTTTTTGGTTCTCTACTTATTCTTGGTATCCTTTCAGGATGGTATCCCGCAGTTGTCCTAACCAGATTCAATCCGTTGAGTGCATTACGTGGAAGACACGGTTCTAAAAAAGTATTTGGCAGTAACTGGAAGTTAGACCCAAGGCAACTGATGGTTGGTGCACAGTATATTCTATCCATCAGTCTAATCTCAATCTCACTGATCATGCAAAGTCAATATAGTTTTCTTAGAAATACCGACATGGGTTTCAACAAGGAAAACCTAATCTGGCTTCCACTCACAACTGCCCTTGAAAATGACCTAAGCTCGACACGAGAATCTTTTCTCAGTCACAATCAGGTCAAGGAAGTCAGTTTCTGCTATGGTGTGCCAGGAGGTATAGTTGCTGGTGATGGAGTCTTTCTACCACGAAAGCAGGACACTGAGTTTTCTACTAATATGTTTATGGTAGACCACGACTACCTCTCCATAATGAATATTGATGTAGTGGCAGGCCGCGGGTTCTCGAAAGATTTTTCCACCGACCCATCCAGCGCTTTTGTGATAAACGAAACAGCAGTTGAAAATTTCGGCTTTTCCAGTCCCGAGGAAGCACTTGGTGAAACAGTGCACTGGACAACTTGGACAAATACAGATTCACTTAAAAAGGGAAAAATCATTGGGGTGGTAAATGACTTTAATTTTAAGAGTCTACACAATCAAATCTCTAGCGTCGTGCTTCATATGGGTGAGTCCTACTTTCAAAATATGATCATTCGTCTTGGTGAAGATGATCCGCTTGCTACGCTTGAGTTTTTGGAAGATCAATACAGGAAATACGAACCTACTCGTCCATTTGAACCACAATTCGTGGATAGCATGTTTGCCGAATTTTACGAATCTGAGAACAAACTAAGCAAACTGTTTACCCTTTTCACAATCCTGGCAATTCTTACAGCCACGATTGGCTTGTTCGGTTTGGTTAGCTACAGTATTGTTAGCAGGGCCAAAGAAATCAGTATTAGAAAGGTGTTAGGTGCAGGAACCAAAAAATTGATCTCACTCTTGGTGATGCGATACATTTGGTTAGTCCTTATCTGCATTGCTGTTGCTTTTCCTGTCTCCTACTGGTTGGCAAATATGTGGCTTGACAATTTCGCTTACCGCATCGATGTAGGACCAGAAATCTTTGTTCCTGTCGCTTTCGCTATGATTTTTCTCACTCTTTTGACCGTTGGTTTTCAGGCCATCAAAGGGTCGATGGCGAATCCCGCTGAAAAGTTAAGAAGCGAGTAGGATTAAGCTGAAGACGACAAAGAACAAGCCACACGTTTTGAGTCACATGTTGCAGTCGTAAGACTGATCAGGTTTGCTCTATTTGTTTATAAACTGCCTAATCACCTCGGTGAGTTTTTCACTTTCGTCCTGTTGGATAAAATGACCAGCATCGTCGAATACATGCATGGAAAACTCATTGTCTACAAAATTCCAAGTGTACGCATGTCCATCCAATGGCAAGTACTGATCCTTCTTCCCGTGCACAACCAAAACAGGCATGGGAAGATTGGGAAGATTGGTGTTTCTGTTTCTAAAACTTGCCTTCTTTAGATTCTCTCGAGTAGGATAGTTTGCCTTGTAGTAGTTGATCATCGCTTCTTTATCAGACCTGTCAAAGGCAGCACGATAATGCGCTTTGGCATTTTGATCTGTCACCCACCCTAAAAACCAGGATGCGGTCAATTGCTTCATAAACTCATCAGAAACGAAGTAATCGGCATAGGTACTCTTAGTTGTATCAACGGGAGCCTGCTTGCCAGCACTAGGATGTCCAACACTAAGAATCACCAGCTTCCTGATTAATTCCGGTTTATTAATGGCTAGACTCCACGAAATAGCTGCTCCCCAATCATGCGCAACGAGTGTAACTGGTACATCACCCAAATCATTTATAACAGAGGCCAAGTCTGACACAAGCAGAGGCATTCGGTAACTATCCACTCCTTCCGGGCTGTCACTTCGATTGTAGCCTCTTAGATCAACTGCTACCACTCGATAGTTACCAGACAATGCTTCCATTTGATCGCGCCATGAGTACCAAAAGTCGGGAAACCCATGCACAAAGAGTATGGTTGGTCCCTTCCCCTTGGACACGTAATGGATCTTGACTCCCTCATTGCTAACATAATGATCTGTTGCCCCTACGATCAACTGGTTCTCTTGACAGGACGACTCTAGGACAAAAAAGTAAAGGATAAGTAATGCAAGGCGATATTTCATGAAATAGATATTTACCATTCACAAGTAATAGGAATTTTGAAACAATTAACCCTGTGTTGCAGTAAATGGCTAGAAATATGCAGGAACTGCATTTCAATACCTAGTCACTAATACCCAACCTCCCATTGTTAATTGTGCATTGCTGACGTAACTTCGCGCTTCCAAATTCAGCAATATGATCTCAACTCAAAACATTTCTCTCCAATACGGCAAACGCGTGCTGTTTGACGAAGTAAATATCAATTTCACCCCTGGTAACTGCTACGGCATTATTGGCGCGAACGGAGCTGGAAAATCAACATTTCTTAAAATTCTTTCGGGTGAAATCCCTGCCAATTCTGGGCATGTTAAGATAGAGCCTGGCAAAAGAATGGCCGTACTAAAGCAAAATCACTTCGAATTTGACGAGGTACCTGTTTTGGACACCGTCGTTATGGGGCACAAAGAGCTTTGGGACTTAAAGCTGGAAAAGGATGCTATTTATGCTAAGCCTGATTTTTCAGAAGAAGATGGAAATCGTGCATCTGATCTGGAAGCAAAGTTTGCTGACATGGATGGTTGGAATGCGGAATCTGATGCAGCCGCTCTCCTTAGTGGATTGGGTATAAAGGAAGATGATCACTACAAGCTGGTAAAGGAACTGAGCGGGAATGAGAAAGTGCGTGTCCTGCTAGCACAGACTTTATTCGGTAATCCTGATATCCTGATCCTGGATGAGCCAACGAATGATCTGGACATTCAAACCATTTCGTGGCTAGAAGATTACCTTCTAGATTTTAAGAACACATTAATTGTTGTCTCTCACGACAGGCACTTTTTGGATACCGTATGTACACATGTGGCGGATATTGACTTTGGTCAGATTAAAATGTTTACCGGCAATTACACCTTCTGGTATGAATCCAGTCAATTAGCATTAGCCCAACGATCTTCGGCAAACAAAAAAGCGGAGGACAAAAAGAAGGAACTTCAGGAGTTCATCGCACGATTTAGTGCGAACGCCTCAAAATCCAAGCAAGCCACCAGTCGTAAAAAATTGTTAGAAAAAATCAATCTAGAGGATATACAGCCTTCCAACAGGAAGTATCCTGCCATCATTTTCACCCAAGAACGGACAGCAGGAGATCAAATCTTAGAAACCGAAAAGTTGAGCAAAGAGCTAAATGGCGAAACCCTGTTTAAGAACGTTGACTTGTTCGTAAACCGAGGAGACAAAATAGCCGTGGTGAGTGATGATAGTCTCGCGGTAACCACTTTCTTTCAGGTGCTGATGGGAGAACAGTCCGCAACAACGGGATCTTTCAAGTTTGGTCAAACGATCACTCCTGCTTATTTACCAAATGAGAATTCGAAATACTTTGAATCCGATGATAACCTAATTGATTGGCTTAGGCAGTACTCCACGGGAGAAATGGACGAGGTTTATATTCGCGGATTCCTTGGTAAAATGCTCTTCTCTGGACAAGAAACGCTGAAGAAATGCAATGTTCTTTCTGGAGGTGAGAAAGTACGTTGTATGGTCTCTCGAATGATGCTGCAAGGAGCAAACCTGCTGATCTTGGACGAGCCAACTAACCATTTAGATTTGGAGTCAATCCAGGCATTTAACAATTCATTGAAAGATTTTCCTGGAACAGTCTTGTTTACGTCTCATGACCACACGTTTACACAGACGATTGCAAACAGAGTACTGGAGCTACGACCTGATGGATTTACTGATACATTGAGTACGTACGATGAGTATTTGGAGAAGAAGCAGCTAGTTGAAATTTAATTGAGAATTGAGATAATTCTTAATTACGAATGAGACATCCCCTTCCCTTTTTCTACAAAACTCCTAAGGCTGGTCGTTAGAAACATATCCCAAGTAGGTGCACAGACATCGTAGCATTCGAACGATGGCGTTAACCCTTCATGCGTAAATGATAGTTGCGTCTTTTCCACATCTCCTGATATGTTCCAATGCACTTTTGTTCCCACCCACTCGTGTTCAAATTCCGGTTGACCGTCCACACATTCCCATGTCAACTTTTCATTTGGCGTGAACTCCGAAACTCTGAATTTCCAAAAGGCATGACCAAATGAGACTTTGAACTCATCACCCTTTTTTTCTACAGAAGTGTCGGTCTTCCCCCACCACTGGTCGAGATTTTGAGTGATCGCGGTAAAGAGTGATTCTGCAGAAGTGCTGTAAGTGATTTGTTTTGAATAGTCCATTTGTTTTTTCAGAGAACGAATGCAAGCCTAGGTTATGGACAGGTCTGACGATTTTTCGAATCTCCCTACAAAATTATTTTTCGTCAGTATCAGAAACAAAGCAGACGAAATACCTGCTGATCCAAACATCATGCACATCACCATTATTTGATATCTGGCTGCAATGAAGGGAGACACTCCTGAAAGGATTTGGCCAGTCATCATTCCTGGAAGCGAAACCAAACCCACGGCAAAGAGAGAATTGGTAATTGGAATCAATGCTGCTTGAAGTGCAATAACACGGGCTTGCTCATAAGGAAGATCCCGATCAAGCTCGGCCTGCAGCCGCTCTCCTGCCAAGCTAATACTGTTCATTGCATTTGCAAAAATCATTCCTGCCAAAGGAATCATATAACTTGGTAAGTACCATGGTTTAAGATTCAACACTCCCTGAGTGATGAGTACAAGTATCAGTCCTCCGCCAATAATAATTGCACCGAAGCACTTCAGGTACAATTCCTTCCTCGAGATCTTGATCGTTCTTAAAGCAATCCAACTTGCTGATAGTAACATGATACTAAGCACGCCCAGGACAATCCAACTTTGGTTTGCGTTGAAAATGAAGGTTAGAAGGTAACCAACCAGCAATAGTTGTAGGAGCATCCTAATAACAGCATAAATCGAATTCTTGTACCCAATCTTCCACCTCCATACGATGACAATAACGATCACTACAGGTATGAATGCTAGTAATAGATTAATAAACGGTATGGTTTGTATGTCTTTCATAAGTGCATGTAAAGTAAAAAACCGATCAACCTAAACGGCCAATCGGTTTTATCAAATGTTCAATTAGTGCGATTAATTCTCTGAAATAGCTTGTCCCTCTATCCATGGAGCTCCGGCCTCTTTCAATGACTTTTCTATTCCTGGCAGTACGGAATCTGTGATATTCATAAGTTCAGTTTTAATACCCACCAATTGCTTCTTACCAAGCGCAATGTTTTCCTTGTGCATTGCTGTTGGACCATAGGTAGTTCGCAGTCCTCGAAACCCGACAAACATTCTTGCACTTGGCGTTGGATTTCGAACGGCACCAACCTCACTCTTTGCTTCGCTACCATTCATTTGTGCAGAAAGTGCTAGAAGTCGCTGCTTTGCTTCGTAAATGCGTGTCACCAATTCTGGTGACTGTTTGGTCACTCTAGACATGGCCGTTTGCATCGCATTCACTTTCTTCAAACTGTTACTTAGGACGGTGGAAGTGGCAGTGATGTCTTGCTGTAGCTTTTGAACATCTGCGATTGCTGCACTGATTTCATCGTATGAAGCTCCTTCAAGTGCTCCTTTTTGCAATGGAACTACGCTGAACTCTTGAGGTTCTGTTAAATCAGTTACTATGCCATCAACCACTTTGGACATTGTGACTGTGTAAGTGCCTGGAGTTGCCATAAATCCAAAGCGTCTGAAAAAACCTCCTCCCCCTCGTTGCTCTTGTACGCGGATACCATTCTTGGAAGCCAGCCGCAAATCCCAGCTTACTCTGTTTATTCCAGCATTGGTTTTTCCATTGACGATATTCACCATATCTCCATTAGAATCCTTGATGGTAAACAAAATCTGAGGTTTCTCCTGTCTCTTTTCCTTTTCTAGTTCCTCCCAACCAGGGAATGGAATGTCCTTGTTTTGCTTGGTCAATTCCGCCTCTCGTTTGGTCCGGCTTTCCTTCAACGTTGACAACCCATCTTTAAGGTAATAAGTGAAAGTAGCTCCAAATGGAGGATTATCAGCAGCATACTTGGCTGTACCTTGAGAGCCAACCAGCGAACGTTCCGTGTACCAATAGGCATCTTTTGTCGGGAAAAGTGCAGCCTCTTGAGCAAGTACCTGACTTGAAACGGATCGCAATGGTGAAATATCGTCCAAAATGAAAAAGCTCCTGCCAAATGAAGCCGCTACCAAGTCATTTTCCCTGCGTTGGATTGTTATATCTCGGAACGAAATGGTAGGTACACCTCCTGTCAGTTTGATCCATTTAGATCCACCATCCTTGGTAAAGAAGATTCCGAATTCGGTAGCTACAAAAATTAAATTTTGATCTACGTGATCTTGCACCAATCTCCACGTCAAATGCTTATCGGGCAAATCCCCGCTGATCATTGACCATGTCCTGCCTTTGTCTGTACTTTTTATCAAGTAGGGTTTGAAATCTCCATACTTGTGATTGTCCAGAGCAGCATACACTGTGCCGGCATCAAACATATCCGCTCTTACATCATTGACAAATGCAGTAGAAGGAATGCCTTTGATATTTCCAAGCTCCGTTTTACTCCAATTTTGACCATCTTCACTCACTTGAATAATTCCATCATCGGTGCCTGCATAAACCAGTCCTTCTTGCACTGGAGACTCCGCTATGGAAGTAATCGTACTGTAACTAGACATAGCTTTCAGATCCCAAGGATTGTCCCAGCTCTGTAATTTTCCCATAATAGGGAGTTTGATTCTTTCTTGTTGTCTTGTTAGATCTCCAGAAATGGGCGTCCAACTATCTCCACGATTCTCAGATTTCCAAACACGATGAGACGCAAAATACAAAGTCGAAGGATTATGAGAGCTCACCACAATCGGAGCATCCCAATTGTAACGTTCAAAGTCTTCACCCTCTCGAGGTTGAGGCTGGATAAAAACAGTCTCCCCTGTTATCTGATCAATTCGGTGCAACCCACCTTTTTGTGACTCAGCGTAAGAAATGTTTGGATTGCCAGGCTCGATTGCTGACTGATGGCCATCTGCCCCTAGCGTTTTCCACCAATCGGCATTTCTGATTCCGTGCTCATTATTGGTACGAGAAGGTCCGCCATGAGAACCATTATCCTGTGTCCCTCCATAAATGTTATAAAATGGTTTTGAATCATCAACAGCTAGTTTGAAATACTGCGTGATCGGCATGTTGTCGATGAACCGCCAGTTCTGTGCTAGATCAAAACTTTCGTACAAGCCACCATCTGTACCGAGCAAAATGTAATCGGGGTCACTTGGCTTGAAGCTAATTGCATGTGTGTCAGAGTGAACCCCTTCCCTCTTGAGCACTCTAAACGTTTTTCCGTGATCATCAGAGGTGAGCATACTGTTATTAACCATGTACAATCTGCCTTCAGCGTGCGGCGAGGCATACAACTCCTGGTAGTAGTGTGGCCCAGTTCCACCTGCTACAGCGTCAGACATTTTTTCCCACGTTTTTCCTCTATTGCTAGACATGAATACCCCTCCCTTCGTAAGGTCCAACTCAATCGCTGCGTAAATTCGATCAGGGTTTTGTGGAGACAGTGTAATACCTATTTTACCTAGGTTCGATTTTGGAATCCCTGAAGAAAGTTTCTCCCATGTTTCACCGCCATCCGTACTTCGATGCAATCCCGAACCAGGACCTCCGCCCATGTAAGCAGCAACTGTTCGATGTCTCTGCCATGTAGCGGCATACAACCAATCTGAATC
>JBDWQX010000222.1:0-12590 GCA_039986395.1 Cyclobacteriaceae bacterium | reverse complement strand
ACACACCCAAGGCTTCATCGATCGTAGTATGTCTAAAAATATTATCTGCCTTTTGATGCCATGTATCATAGGAGGTTTCATTCAGCACATAGCTGGATAGGATGATAAACGCAAAAAAGCCAAGCACAAGGCCTGTGAGGTTGATCGTAGTGCTCAGTTTGTTCTTTCGAAAATTCCTTAGGGTGATAACAATGAAGTTTTTCAGCATGGATTTGGCTAGTTTTATTGAATACTTACTCAGATCGAGATGGTTACAGTCAGTTCGTATGATGAATCATCAAACAACATAGTTTCAGTTTCTTCTCAACCTTGTCTATACTTCACGTCAACGTTGGCTAGAAGTCCACGTTTTTCCTTAAGCGGTTATTGCATTTCATTTCTGAGTATCAGAAAACTGATGAAAGGCCAATCAAAAGGAAGGCATAAAAAAACCCTCACTTGAGGGTTTTAGTATTTCAGTTTTTTCGGACTACTTTTTGACAACCACAGAACCAGCAATCATATCATGCAATCCTTGTTTTTTATCGGTGAATGCTGCCATGATATAACCTATGAAGATGATAATTCCCGAGAGTATTTTACCAATTGCTCTCAACAACGCCTTCACAAAAGTTAGCCTGCCACCATTTGTATCCGTAACCTTTATACCTACTGCCATTTTTCCAAGCGTAGCTTGATGCTTACTTGATTCCAGAGCAGCTCCGTAAACAATTCGGATAGCGTAGGCAATCAGGCTTCCAGCCACCAAAGCACTCATCAGAGCAATAAAGGAAGCAATAATATCGCCCTCAGTCATGGACTCTAGATCGAAATCGTTCGAGCTCGCAATTCCAAAACCCACTGCACCCATAATAGGAATAATCACGAAGAGGTTTACAACGTAAATAATAATAAAGTCAATAAGATGAGCGAGCCATCTTATTCCAAAACTTGCATAATTGCTATCAGCCATTTTTGATTTAGATTAGGTTAAACAAGCAATTAATTTAGCCTTTTTCAAGTATATATTCTAATGGGCCCAATAAGCATGTTGAGTACCTAGACAAATTATCTACTTCCCTAGTTCGGCAAGTTTATCTTCTGCATTCTTATTTTTGGGATTCAAATTCAATGACTTTTTGTAGTAATCCCTCGACAACATAGTCACAACCGTACCTCTTACATCGCACCCGAAAGCATCGCTCTTATGATTTGACTGTGACAGGTTGAAGGGTGTTAAACAGCTAAAAGGGAAGAGCCTTATACCTTTCTTTACCTATTAGACCGTTATTAGGATTAAGCTTTCCATCCGCGTTTCTAAAATTAAATGGTAAACTATATTGTCGATCATACGGTGCTCTTTGCTTATACAGACCTACATGAACATGAGGTCCAATCGAACAACCAGAATCACCGCTTAAGCCGATAAAATCTCCTTGTTTTAGCTTGTCTCCAACTGCTACCTCAACTCCATTTTTAGTTTGATGTGCGTATATAGCAACGGAACCATCATCATGAAGTACGAACAGGTAATTAGAATCATTTGGGCCACATCTTCGACTCCCATCTGTGCCAGTTTCTAAAACGGCAATAACTTCTCCTCCTCTCATGGCTATCAACCTAGTACCGATCGGCATATCAAAATCATATGCATACCAGCCGTGATGTCCCCACGAGGAATTTGAAGGGCAGTAGCTTTGGCTCAGCAAGAATTCTTCTCCCACCTCAAATGGAAGTACGTAGTTAGAAGCTGCGGGGTCGCCAAAATCTTCATCACACAATATTTCTCCGAGATTTACCCTGATAGAGAAAGACTGAGTGACTGTATCGATCCCATTTATCGCTTCAATGATTACATTAAAAGTCTTATCAAGGTTCTTCCAGTCAGCAATTCCAGAGAGTACTTGGGTTGCATCATCGTACTGCAACCAATCAGGTATCCCAACCGTGAAGCTAGCATCATCACCTTCAGTTACTTCCGTTAGTATTTGGTAATTATAGCTTCGATTATGATCTACAGAAGCTGGTGGAACTGAAATAAACTGAATACTTGCACTCATTTCTGGAGCAGGATCATCACCACCCGAGCATCCAGCAAAGAACAGTATCGAGGCAGTGAATATTCCGCCAAATAGAAGGTCTCTCATGTTGTACTTGTTTTTATACATTCTTATTTAGAATCTGACCGATTGCAACGACGACTTGAAAACGGTAGCTCCTGGATACAAGTCGGTCACGTCAGAACTTGGCGTTGCCGAGGCTAAATGAAGACCGATGACATGTTCTGGGTCCACAAAATCGTTTAGAACGTCTCTATTTGCATTGGTCAATTGACCAGAGAAATTAAAAGTAGGAATCAGTGCAACATCAATTCCTTTTGCCTTAAGATCCAGACTTTCAAAGTTGGATTTGGATAAATCACCATCACCAATGTGCAAGATTTTCAGTCCTCCCAATTCTACAATGAACGCGTAATTTTCTGTTGAGTTGAAACTACTACCAGTTGGAGGATTGAAGTGAGTGATTCGTATCACTTCAATTGTAATATCATTTATAATGATTGTTTCTGACTCTCCTAAGGCTAATGGAGTACTCACTGCTGATCCTCCCGAAACTCCACTTGCAACTTGCGGGGGAGAGATAAATTTAGCGTTAGCATTTGCGCTCAGAAATTTGTTGACAGAAGTTGGGCTGAAATGATCGCCATGATTGTGAGTGATCATTGCCACCTTAACATCATCGTAAGGGATTCCGCCATTTTCAATGGATGACTGAACTCCAGATGCAATCGGATTCCATCCGCTAAGGTCTGCTGGAAGTGCATCTATCAACACACCTTTTTTTCCGTCCGTTATATACACCCCATCGTTGCCCACATAGGTAATTCTTATCGATGTTTGCTTCAGCGTAATAAAGGAAGATGCGGAGGAAAGTGAACTAGTAGCCTCGCTTGATTCATCAGATTTTGATAAAACAAAAACAACATATTCAATGTCTTCCTCAATCAGTTCTCCAGAATGGTCAACAGAAGTTGCGGTAAGAATAATCTTCTTATCCGTTCCGTCAGCGGCAACTTTTGTGAACGCATCTGCGCTTGCAGATTCTGCTGTGGCTACATCGAAGGAGTTTCTGTTTGTACTTTTTATTACAAACACTCGGTATTCAGAGATAAGTGTTTCGTCCGAAGCACCTATGATCGAAATTTCGAGATCAGAACCATCGCCATTATTTGTAATGTCATCCACAAAAACATTAGTCACCTTTGGTGCCTCCAAAGGTTCTGTGGATTGAGTCGGAGATTCGTCGTCTGAACATTGCATATAAAGGCCAACAATAAGAAGTGCACATACGAATTTTTTCATTATTTACTTTGATTAAGGTTCTACTAGATCTATTACTCGAATCACTACTGGGCTGATTACACCAGTATCGCTGTTTGAAGTTGCTACGTCATTGATGTAAATTTTGCTTCCGTCTGGGCTGAATGCCATATCATTTGGCAGGGAGAAAGTCGCTTCATCCAGGCTACCGTTAGACAGTCCTCTGGCACCTGTTCCAGCAAATTTTGTAACACTCCCCTGCAATGTCACTTTGTAAATTCTGTTCAACCCGCGTGCTACGACGTAGATAAAGTTTCCCTGTACCAACAAGTGCCCCATATTATTTCCTGGGATTGTTGCTAGCGAACTTGCCGTTCCCCCCGGAGTAATTTTGACGATCGTTCCATTACCGAAGTTGGCGACATACAGATTACCAGATTCATCAATGTCAATTCCATTGGGACAGCTCATTAGACCGCTTGACGAGAAAAGCGAAACATTCCCATCCAGATCCACTTTGCTTATAGTGTTATTGCTGCAATTGCATACATAGAAATTTGAGCTTCCGTCGAATGCCACTCCTACTGGCCCTTGAAAACCTGTGGCAAACGGCGCAACAGTTCCGTCAGGGCTGATTTTGCTTAAGGTCCCTCCTCCTATATTTGATTGGAAAAGATTGCCTGCATTATCAAAGTCATTTCCTGACGCCCCAACTAGTCCAGCTGCGAAAGTCGACACCTCCCCTGTTGGTGTTATTTTAAACACTTTCGTACCGGGTGCTGAACCCAATGCAGCTCCAAAGTCTCCCATATATATATTTCCCGCAGCATCAACATCCATTCCACCAGATCCCGCAACAAATGAGTCGGTAAGTGTTCTAACTGCGCTTTTCTGCTCAAGGCTCAAATCTTGCGATGGTTCAGAAAGTTCAGATCCCAAAGCTGATTCTTCAGTAGGTTTTGTAAGAACGAAAAAAGTATAACTATTTCCTTCTTGAATTTGATCGCCATCTATATCTACAAAAGACGGATCAAATACTAGTCCTGCGGTGGTCGTAGTGGGCCCTATGGAGAGGTAGTTCCCTGCTGCTACTTGAGTTGCTGCTAGTGAATCAAAGGTTGAGGAGTTAGCACTTTTTACAGCAAAAATTCGAAATTCAGCAATCAGATCTTCGGAATTTGGTTTACTAAAACTAAATTCAAAATCTGACGCATCCCCAGCATTAGCAACGTCCCGTAGATCAAGGGCAGTGCCCTTCAACTCTGGTGGAGGAACTGTTTCAGGTGCAGAATCGTCCTTTCCACACGAGGCAGCAGCTGCCAGTATGAGAAGAAGAATGGATAATTTTAGATATACGCTTTTCATGATAGTTGTTTTCAAATACTATTTAATTTTTTTATTCATCAACAAGATCAATCACCCGAATGACGACTGGTGAAATTGTACTGCCGGTTGCTCGGGGATCTTTGTCATTGACATAGAGTTTAGTTCCGTCTGGGCTAAATGCTAGATCGTTCGGTAGAGAGAAAGTGGCTTCACTCAAAGATCCGTTTCCCAATCCCCGGGATCCGCTCCCCGCAAATCGAGTTGCCCTACCAGACATGCTGATCTTATATATCTGATTTGCTCCACGTGCTGCGATGTAGAAAGTATCACCCTTTCGAAGGAGGTGACCATTATTATTTCCAGGAATCGTAGCAAAGACGCTTGCCTCACCAGAGGGGGTTATTTTTATTACTCTTCCGTCATCGAAGTTGCAGGTATAAACATTGCCCTTATCATCCAATTCGATTCCGTTTGGGCAGCTCAGAAGACCACTACTTGAAAAAATCTCCGCGGTACCATCTGAAGTAATCTTCCAAATGAGATTATTACATGCTGCTACGAACGCCGTACCTTGATCATTGATGGCTATTCCAATCGGTGATGATATACCTGACACGAATGTACTAACTTGACCTTCAGGAGTTATTTTACTAATGGTTCCACCCGTAATATTTGATTGGAACAAGTTCCCCTCGGTATCAAAATCGTTCCCAGAAGCTCCATTCATCCCATTCGCAAAAACACTAACTTCACCTTCTGGCGTAATCAAAAACACACGTTTTCCTCCACCGCTGAGTGTAACTCCAAAATCACCCATGTAGATATTTCCGTTCTTATCCGCATCCATCCCACCGCTACCTGAATCGATAAAATCCGTCAGCGTCTTCACCGCACTCCTTTGTTCAAGTTTGACGGTAGTAGATGGGTTGGATAAAAATGCTCCTTCATCATCCACTCCTAGTGCAAGGACATAGAAATTGTAATCAACATCCTCCACTATCTTGTCACCATCAATGTCAGCGAGATTCGAATCAAATGAAATCTCGGTGGCAGACGCTTCGGCATTTATTGAAGTGTATGCATTCGCAGCGACTTGTAGAGCAGCAACCGAATCAAAAGACGAAACTGACCCTGACTTCACAACAAAGATTCTAAACTCCGTCACTAGCTCCACCAATTGTGGTTTTAGGAAAGTCAATTGAAAGTCCGTGCCATTTCCTGCATTAGACACGTCTCTAACGCTTAAGGATGTGGGAGCTGCTAGGCCAGGCTCAGGATTCGAAGCATCATCAGAACCGCAACGAATCAGGACGGAAGCTGAAACAATGTATAGAAGTATTCTTTTCATAATTGCACTTTTCTGTTTAGCATTAAATCTTTTTAGTGTGTACTATTTCTTTACTTCTTCCCGAAGTACCTTCTCTGATAACCAAGTTCCTCTCAGCACCACTCCTGCTCTATCTTGAACATTTGCTATGTCCTCTAGAGGATTACTTTCTAACAACACAAGGTCTGCTCGCTTACCAGCTTCAACAGTGCCGATAACATCCGCCATTTCTAAAAATTCCGCTGGGTGAACTGTGGCAGTTTCCAGTGCTTCGTAGTTACTCAAACCTGCCTGTACGAAATGCGCGAGTTCATCATGAACTGAGAAACCTGGAAGGATGTATCCAAATCCAGCATCCGTTCCTAACAACAATTTTGATCCTGCAGCTTTTAAGGCATCAATGATTTGGTAATTGTTAATTAATGCCTGTTCAGCAGTGCTACTACCCTGATGGAATCCATTTTCGAATGTGTTTTTAAGGTGGTCAGAAATGTAGTTGTACTCCTCGCTATTTCTTACCTCAGCAATGTCGGATGGTGAGTGAACATCGACCTCAATAGTAGCTACATGTCTGACGTTATTCTCGACAGACATTGTTGCCAATTCTGCTACTTTTGATTCGTTTAGTACGCCATTGGAAACAGTGTTTTTCGATGATGCGAAATATCCGAATCCAAGAAAGTGTTCCGTTGTTGCTTGGCCGGATATCATGACGGTTTCTGGACTAACCTTCGCTGGCACATGACCGATTACTCGGATCCCTTGCAATTCTGCTTCGTCAATAATTGCGGCATACACTGAAGGCTCTAGTTTGTTGTAGACTTTGACAAAATCAAATCCCTCCTCTTTGTATTGCTTTACAAGAGACCTTGCATCATTCGGATCTGTAACGGGAGGTGTAAACTGCTCCCAGGCTCCGCCTGCACCATTCATTCCAGGGCTAGCTACAAAGAACTGAGGTAAGTCCAATTTTTCATCAAGAATTTGGTCTCGAATATCGAGCATCCCCTTGGATCCCCACATCTCTCTGGCAACAGTTACTCCATTAGCTGTAAACAGAAAGAGGTCACTCCCAGTACTCCTATGGAAGTGCATGTCGGCCATGCCAGGAATTAAGTATCCCTTATTAGCAGCATCGATTACTTGTGTACCGGCAGGAATCGTCGCATTTGCAGACGGGCCAATCCATGAGATGAGTCCCCCATCAACAATTACAGTTTGTTCGGTAAGAACTTCGTCAGTTTGAATCATTGCAATTACATTCACATTTACGATTGCAAATGCAACATTTCGAATCTCCTGAGGTGATGAAATTATTACTTCAGAGAACTTCTGTTCTTGATCTTCTACAGTGGGAGAATTATCCTTCCCGCAGGAGAAAAACAGAAACGAGCAAAGGATTACTAAGTATAATTTACTCTTCATATTGCAGCGTTTGTTTTCTTTTTTGGTAACTAGAGTTGAAAACACTGCATCGAAAACTATCCTGTATGCATCAGAATGTTAATTAGTTTTAGCCGATGGGGAAGTACTTCTCTTAGCGATTATCATCACTGAGAGAGTATTCTCTGAGGTATTGAGATGGGGTAACCCCGAATTTTTTCTTGAATAGATTGTTGAAAGTAGACTTTGAGCTGAATCCACACTCGAAAGAGATGCTTTCAATGGTCTTACTTTCGAGTTCAATAGAGATCAATTTTTCCGCTGCACACTTGATCCTAAAGTCATTAATAAATGAATAGAAATTCATGCCAGCAGTGTTATTAATAGCTTGGGAAACATGGTGTTTGTAGATTTTCAAATCTGTAGAAATCCTATCTAGCGTAATATTGGCATCCATGTAAGCATGGCTTGTTAGCATATATTCTGTTATCTGCTGTACAAGCTCTTTGGATTCAGCATCCCTTAGTCCTGACTTTGAGTACTTCGTAGCCTCTGCTTGGCTCCCTAAGGCTTCTTTCTTTTTGGTTTCTACGTGTGTGCCACCAATGAGGAACAATTTGGGTCTAGCCATGATCTCCAACAATATCCATGCTATCATCATCGAACTAATTACCCAAAGTGGATTGTAACCCAGTGTTGAAACACCAAAATCGTACAACCAAAAGTTTAAGAGTATTATTAGACCCCAAACAAGAAACAGAATGGTCATTCCTGTCAAAAATCTATTCATCCAAGCGGCTTTTTGTAGTTCATGTTCTGTTCGGGCCTCGTACTTCCAGACCAATCCAAAAGAATAAATCGTGGATATTAGCCCCCCTACCACTGAAACTATTTGCTCCGTGTGACTGAGACTTACCTCATAAAGAGTAAATAGGAAATTCCAACTAGTCTCAACTGGTACCAACAATAAAACGGCATAGTAAAGGAACATTAGTATTCCTGGAACAAACAACCATATGTGTTCCTTTTTCCATTTGACGGAGTCCGATACCATGCTTTTCGTATAAAGACCAATCATCGGTCCAATCATCAGTATAAATGAAATCGGCGTGAAAAGGCTTTTATGGCTACTAAAAAGACTGTAGGCGGCGGCAAAAAATTGATTCTTAAAACCATAAAGAGCCAAGATCAAAATCACACTCGTTAGAAACAAATTAAGCGATTTAGCTCTGAGTCTACGAAAAAGGAGAAAAACAGCCAGTAGAATACTGAAGGCAAAAATCGGATAAATAACCTTCGTATAAACCTTTCCAAGCTTTCCTATCCTAAGAAAGCGTCCTACAACAACATCTACTTTTTTACTGAATCCAGTATTTACCTCTACCAAGGGCATTTGGCAGTGAGGGCATTTTCCTGGTTGTTTAAAAATGTCATTATCGTGATTGCATCCGCAAGGAGGACATCGGTACTGTGTGCCGGAGGGGAAATCCTGCTGAAAATGCAAATACGCTGAGTCTTGTGAGTGCACTTCCTCGGCGGAGAGATTATATGCGTTCAAGAGCACAATTAGCCAGCAAACTCCAATTTTCACAAATGAGTGAGAAGTCATGTATTTAATATCTGCGTTAGGTTAGGTAGTAGTGAAACAACTACTATGTGATGCGACCCTCATGTTTTAGTTGACATATCAAGTAATTAGCATAAAGCATACAACCTTTGAGATTTTCTACCATCCTATACACGCAAGATTGTTTCATTTCTGATTTCTAACCTTTAATACATGTTTAAAAACTACATCATCATTGCACTGCGAAACCTTAAAAAACATAAGTTTTTTGCAGGTATCAATATAATTGGACTTTCACTAAGTATGTCTGTATGCCTGGTGTTGATACTGTTGGTCCACGATCATTTTCAGTACGACAAATTTCATCCTAAGGCAGATCGGACATATCGTGTAATCACATACAGAGATGGTCAAAATGGTCCTTTTGATGATGTTTATGCTACATCACCACTACCTATAAAGGAGCAGCTCGAGGATCAGTATGCATTCATAGAAACGGTCACCAATCTCAATCATAAATTTAGAGGTGAGATTAGATCGCCACACAAAATCTTGGAGTTAAGTTCCCTTTTTGCAGACGAAAACTTCTTTGATGTGTTTGGGTTTGAATTGTTAGAAGGATCAGCAGTCGGAATGTCTGAGCCCTTTAACCTTGTTCTGAGCGAATCAATAGCTAGCAAACTATTTCCAGATCAAACGCCAGTTGGCAAAACTGTCAGCTTTGAAGATCATGGTGATTATAAAGTAATCGGAGTTGTGAAAGATGCACCGGGTAAATCACACATCAAATTTGAAGCTCTGGCATCTTTTTCTTCGCTTCCGATTTTAGTGGAGAAAGGCGTATTCACAGACAACTACCAACAATGGCAAAACATTTGGTCTAACTACAATTATCTCGTTCTTTCAAGTAGTGAGTCGAGGGCTGAAGCTGAAAAGGTCATCAATGAACTCGCTCTTCAAAACATAGAGTTAACAGATGATCAGCCAACATACAAGATGGAATTGCAAGGTATTGATGAGATTACTCCTGGAAGAGTAATGAGCAATGAAATTGGATTTGCTTTACCATGGTTCGTTCTTGCCTTTTTCGGACTACTTGGTGTGATCGTGATGATCACGGCCACAATCAACTACACCAATTTGTCCATAGCAAAGTCTCTGAGTAGAACAAAGGAGATAGGAATAAGGAAGGTAAATGGGGCATTACGACAGCAAATTGTGGTTCAATTTCTGGTTGAGTCTGTTATTATTTCCCTGCTTTCATTAGTTGTAGCAATCGGTATCTACAAGGTCCTAATTCAATCATTTAATGAAATGTGGATATTTAGTATCGTAGGAATTTCATTGGAGGACTCTTGGGGTGCCTACCTCTACTTTTTTGGCTTTACCATTCTTCTCGGGATAGTTGCAGGAATTGGTCCATCACTATTTATTTCCAAGATAAATGCAGTCACATCCCTAAAGGGCTCGATGTCTAGTACGCGCAACAGAAAAAAGTCAGTTTTCTCCTTCCTTACTGGAAAAAGAACACTCCTTAGCATTCAGTTTAGTTTATCAATTCTCATGTTGGTTAGTATCCTTGCGTTAAAAGAGCAAGCAAACTTCCTAGTCAACTCAAACTTTGGCTTTGATGATAGTGAGGTATTTTTTATAAGTACGCAAGGTCATGATCCTGAAGTTATCAAGGAGGAGTTTGCGTCGATTGCAGGAATCAATCAAGTCTCATTTACCTCTCATCACCCAGCAGTTGGAAGAAGTCATGGTGATCAAGCCTACTGGAAACCAGATCAAGAACCACAGAATCTCCCATACTTCTCTGTAGATCCCTCCTACATCGAAGTGATGAGCTTGGAATTGCTTGCCGGCACAGATTTCCCTAAAAATACAACGCTGCAAAACGAGAAATTCATAATCTTGAATGAAAAGGCAGTGGAGGTTTTCGGTTTTGAAACATCTTCACACGCAATAGGCGAAACGATCACAATGGATTCTGTAGGACTTACAGTTCTTGGAGTTGTAAAGGACTATCACTGGGAGCCCTTGATGAAATCAATACGGCCTTTAGGGCTTCGAATTATTCCAACGATGATTGAGTTTGCCTATTTCAATGTGTCCAATGTAAATGGTCCCAAGACAAAAAAGATCTTCGAAGAAAAATGGACTTCTTTTGATTCGACCCGAGAGTTTAAAGGTGGATTTCTGGATGCCCAACTCGATGAGTTTTATCAACACTTTTACGACCTTGGAGCAATACTTAGTTATGTCTCGCTCCTAGCTGTGGTGATTACAAGTTTAGGTTTTCTTGGTATGGTCAGTTTTGAGCTTAAAACGAAAGTAAAAGAAATCGGCATTCGGAAAGTTTTAGGGGCAAATTTCAGAGAACTAACGATCACGATGTCTAGGAGTTTTCTCATCATGATATTTTTGACCGCAGTTGTTGCCGCTCCACTTGGCATTTGGATTAATAGCATGTGGGTCAATACAATGGCTTCTCATGCTCCGCTCAGCCTTTGGAATGCTGTTCCAGCAGTTTTGATTATCGGATCGATTTGCCTCACTGCCATTATAACACAGGTCTGGACAAATTCCCGTAAGAATCCTGCGGAGACACTAAGGGCGGATTAAGCAATTCATTGTATTACCACAGTAAATGCTGATATTTAGGATATATGAATGTTACCAAACCTACTGTGTCAATTGATTGGTTAAAAACCAATTTAGATCACCCCAATTTGATTCTTTTGGATGCAAGTTTGCCAAAACCCATGGCAAAGGCTGAAGACAATCCACTTGCTGGAATTCAGATTCCTGGCACACTGTTTTTTGACATAGATCACAGTTTTTCCGATTCTTCGGTAAACCTTCCTCACACGATGCTACCAGACGAAGACTTCAATCGCGAGGCAAGAAAGTTGGGAATCAACAATGAAAGCATACTGGTTGTTTATGACAACCTCGGTGTTTATTCAAGTCCTAGAGTGTGGTGGATGTTTAGGGCGATGGGGCACGAAGAAGTCGCTGTCCTAGATGGAGGTTTGCCAGAATGGGTGAGCGCAGGATTTTCAACAGAGGCAAAAGGAAAACGGCAGGTTAGCGAAGGGGACTTTACTGGCAATCGTCAATCTGGATTTTTCAGAAATGCAGAAGAGGTTTTGCGCTTTCAGAGCAATGGCGACACGCTCACACTTGATGCCAGGTCTAGGGGTCGTTTCGAAGGAACTGAACCCGAGCCAAGACCTGGACTCCGTGGCGGTCACATACCCAATTCTGTGTGCCTACCATTTTCAGAGGTTGTAGCAGGCAACAAGATGAAGAACTCACTCGAGTTGAAGAAACAATTCGACGAGCTTGGAGTAAAACATCAAGATTTGGTTTTTTCCTGTGGATCAGGTCTAACTGCCTGCATTATTGCCTTGGCTGCTCAGATCGCAGGCTATGATAAATTATCTGTTTATGACGGCTCTTGGAGCGAATGGGGACAGCCAGGAGATTTACCAGTTTCCACTGGAGCAGTATAATTAGTGTGATGCAAAGTGATGAGGGTTTGTTATCGTAAAAAAACACGGAAGTAACTTTCGTGCTGGAAGGGGAAACCGAGCGACTTGACCTAAAAATAAAAAACCCGCTTCATTTGATCTGAAACGGGTTCTATCTACTTTAGAGAGCCTCCAGTCGGATTCGAACCAAC
>JBDWQX010000221.1:0-4043 GCA_039986395.1 Cyclobacteriaceae bacterium | reverse complement strand
TCCGGAAGGAGACTAAGCTTCTCCCCTGCTATTTTGAATGTAAAATCACTCACCAGTCCAGGGAAACCAGGTTTGAGTACGATAAAAGAAAAGGAGATATCCCCGCACCTTCAGACTACCGTCTTCTGCAAGCCAGAGTCGACAATCGTAAATGTTTCCATTTTCAGGGTCAAGTATTTCTCCCTTTTGATACTGTTCATTCTTCGAATCATATTTCATATCCGAAATAATTTCCATTCCAATGATCTTTTGCCCCTTGCGGTGATCTTCGCATTCATTACAGATTGGATCAGGGTCTTCATCCGGCTTTGGGTAAGTCTTTAAAACCTTGCCATAAAATTTCCCTTCCTTCTCATAAATTTCCACCACGGATCTAGCCTGATTTGTATTATCATCAATTGTCTTCCATTTCCCTACTATGGATTGACCTGCTGATAAAAATGAGAAACTGAGTGAAGCGAATAGAAGCAGTAATTTCATCATTCAAAGTTAAGCCTCTCCCAGAGACTGCTCAAGCTGTAATTGCATTTTGATGAGTCGATCTGTGATTTGCTCTGAGCTGAGATTTTCGCGCCTCAAAACTGAGACTAGAATCGGGAAGGCAAAGGGTGTGGGTTTCCGTGTTTCCTTCAAAATGATCTCCTGTGAGTTTATCTGACGAATCGCTTCCATCAATCTGGATTGTTCCAGCTGAAGCGTCATTACTTCATCCATGGATTGCTTGATCAGCAAGTTATTTTCATCGTACTCCTGGAATACCCGAAATAGTATTCCCGAGTTAGCTTGTAAATGTCTAGCATTCACATTTTTACCAGGATAACCCTGAAAAATAAGCCCGGCAATCGTCGCAACATCTCGGAATTTTCGCTGAGCCATTTCTGTTTTGTTTATGGACTCATTAATATCATGCATAAGATTCTCCTCAGTGAAGAGGTCGAGTTCCAATGCTTCTTCTATGGCAATTTCCTGATCTGACAAAAGCTCGAATCCATAGTCGTTCATCGAGATTGAAAAAGTGATTTTTTGAAGTTTACTCATTCTGAAAGCTACAAGACCAGCCAACACTTCATGAACAAACATCCCCTGAAAGGGATAGAAAAATAGGTGGTGTCCCATCTCCGTTTCAACTTTCTCAATCAAAAGTGAGTGCTTGTCAGGGATGACTGACCACTTTGACTGAAGGTCAAGAATTGGCTTGATGGCAATCAACTCAACATCGTTGTAAACTCCATTTTTTGCTAATTCAAGCTTGCTTCTTATCTGGTCGGCCAATAGAGAAGAAAGCGGAAGTCGGCCTCCGCCCCATTGTGGTGTTAAGCCGCTCTTCCTTTTTGACTTTCTAACCACAACGGTCAATTCTTTGATCATAACAAACTGAAGGTTCTGACCGGCAAACCAAAAGGTATCACCGGGATTCAGTCTGGAGACAAAGCTTTCTTCGACAGTCCCCAGATGGCCACCTGTCATGAATTTGACACTGAGAGCGGGATCGCCTACTATGGTTCCTATCGAAAGTTTATGCCTTTGGGCAGCTCTACTATTTATGATTTTGTAAATACCATCTTCATTGTAGACTCTGGCAAACTCATCGTACTCTCCGAGCGAACTTCCTCCGGTGGTAATAAACTCCAATGACCAATTCCATTCCTTTGCGGTGAGTAAACGATAGCAGTAGGTTCCCTTAATTTCTTCGAGAATCTCCAGCGGCCTGAATCCCCCACTTACCGACAAAGTCACTAAGTACTGGACTAACACGTCCAAGCACTTCTCAAGAGGTTTCCTCTGTTCGAATTTGCCCGCTGCGACTGCATCTCTAAGTGCCGCTCCTTCGATTAGCTCAAGCGTGTTGGTTGGAACGAAATAGATTTTACTTTCCTCGCCCGGACGATGGCCACTTCTTCCAGCTCGTTGCTGGAATCTTGATACGCCTTTGGGGCCTCCAATTTGGATCACCGTATCGACAGGCCTAAAATCCACTCCCAAATCGAGACTTGAGGTGCAGACTACACATTTAAGTTTTCCAGCATGGAGGGCATCTTCCACCCATCCTCGAATGTTATGATCCATCGAGCCATGGTGCATAGCGATTACTCCGGCCAAATCAGGTGCTTCTTTCAGAACCGCTTGATACCAAAGTTCTGTTTGTGATCTTGTGTTTGTAAAAAGTAAGGTTGTCTCACTCGCTTTTATTATCGGAACAACCTTATCTAATAGTTTTGTCCCAAGGTGACCAGCCCATGGAAAATCGATGATATCATCTGGCAGGACTGACTCAACAGAAATCTGCTTTTCTACTTCCGAGCGAATGGAAACCGCTTCCTTATAATAATCTTCACCCAAAAGCACCCTTTTGGCCTGAGGGAGATTACCTATAGTCGCTGAGATTCCCCAAACTTTCACTTTATACTCTGTCAGCTTCTTTATTCTCGAAATAGCAAGTTCCGTTGCAACTCCTCTTTTTGTTCCGATCAGTTCATGCCATTCATCAACGATGATGCTTTTGATGTTTTTCAGGTAGTTGGGATAGTCACTTTGACTCAGCAACACATGAAGACTCTCTGGTGTAATGACCAATGCCTGCGGTGCGGACTTTTTTTGTTTTTGCCGTTCTGTTGTTGTTGTGTCTCCCGTACGAAGACCTACGCTCCATCTCACGTCAAGATCATCACAGAAATCCTGCATGGCACTGCAAATGTCTTTTGCCAAAGCTCTGAGCGGTGTGACCCAAAGCACCTGAACTTCGGGGCTTACTTCATGAGGTTCATTGTCTCTTAGAAATTCCAATACGCAGGGAATCCAAAGTGCGTAGGTTTTACCAGATCCGGTTGGTGCATTTAGCAACCCGCTTTTGCCTTCCAAGTAAGCTTCCCATGTGTTCTTCTGAAATGGGAATGGCTTCCATTTCTTTTCCTCAAACCACTTTTCCGCTACTTGAATTGGATCAAGCCTTGATGAAGGCAAAGTCATATTGATGAATATGTTGGTCTGAGGTTATCAAAGGCATTTCCTCAACAATGGATTGGGCAATGAGTAAGCGATCGAATGGGTCGCGGTGAATTAATGGAAGGTTTTGAGTTTGCAGAATATGTGTCTGTTTTAAATCCACCCACTCAAAAAAATCGAGGTCATTGAACTCAATGTCAAAATCAAGCTTACCAATTTTCTTTTTATGCAGAATTTCAAACATAGCCAGTGAGCTCACATACAAATTCGATGAGTTTTCGTCTAGCAGAGACTTAACACTAGGTTTGAGTCTCTTAGGATTTTCCAAAATCCAGATCAAAATTTGAGTGTCAAGCAAGTACTTCACTCTTCCAAGATATCCAGATTGAGACCCTTGGCAATTTCCTCGTTGACTTCATCGCTATTCCAATCCTCAGACACCTTAATTTTGTCCTTGTACTTGCCCCACGGGATTTTTTTTTTCTTTTCCAAAATAGGTTTTAACTCAGCCACTCGCTTACCAGACTTGGCTATATAAACGATCTCTCCTTCCTTCACCTCATTCAAAATCTTAGAGAGGTTTGTCTTTGCTTCATGTACGTTATATGTCTTCATTCTTTATAAAGTTAGCTAACTTAGTCCACTATAACAATCGGACATAAAAAAACCTCGACTAGTTAGTCGAGGTTTATGAAAAGTTTCTTTAAAGCTTACTCTACGATGCTTACCTCAGCCTTAGGAGTTTCGAGTTCAGCAACTCCCGCTTCGTCAATCATGATTTCTTTGGTTTCAACCTCAGAAACACCATGCGAACCTCCTCCGTAAATCTCACCTAAGATTGGTGCGATAACGAGTCCAACAAGGCATGTCAATTTTATTAAAATGTTCATGGATGGCCCAGAAGTATCCTTGAAAGGATCTCCAACAGTGTCCCCTGTTACCGCAGCTTTGTGTGCTTCGGATCCTTTGTAGGTCATTTCTCCTTCAATCATAACTCCTGCTTCAAAAGACTTCTTAGCATTGTCCCAGGCTCCACCAGCATTATTTTGGAAAATAGCCCAAACCACACCTGATACAGCTACGCCAGCCATATAAGCTCC
>JBDWQX010000220.1:0-23705 GCA_039986395.1 Cyclobacteriaceae bacterium | reverse complement strand
ACTTGGGGATTACTATAAGTTAGTAGGCGAGGGTTTTGAGGATAACTTAAACAAGCTAATAGATGAACTACCATCAGGTACAGAAGAGCGGATCTCTGCTATAACGAAAGAGCTTCGAAAACTGAATTTCATCTTGCCGAAGATTGATAAGCATTTCTCAGTGAAATTGCATGCGAGCTTAAAGGAATTAGCTAAGAAGATTGCTGAATCTTCAGGAGGAGTTTTGGGATACCTTTCAGTAGGATATGAAGAGTCCAAACTGATGGACCTCAAAATGCTAAACGATCCTGCAGAGTAGTAGAAGAACAAACCTATTGAGAACCCTGTCTTGAATTGCTCTGAGACAGGGTTTTTTGTTTTCCTTTACATCTATGCAGGCAAGCTCGATTGCACCTTTAAGGTTAGTGTTCTTAATGTGGTTGTTCTTCACCGTGGAGTACTACCTGCAGATGGATCTCGGCTTTATGGGTATTTATCCTCGTAGCTTTACTGGCATGTTGGGAATATTGACTTCTCCGATGATACATGGTAATTTCAATCATCTACTCTCCAACACAATTCCGCTACTTGCCTTGGGTGGCTCTCTCTATTTTTTTTATCCCAAGGTAGCATCTCGCGTATTCCTGCATGCTTACTTCTTCACCAACATTTTGGTCTGGACCTTTGGACGACCTTTTTACCATATTGGTGCCAGTGGTCTCGTATACTCCCTTGCAGCATTTCTGATTTTTTATGGTTTTTTTCATCGGAATTTTAAAACCGTCATCATTAGCCTCGTTGTTGTGGTTGTCTACGGCGGGCTAGTATTCGGAGTACTACCATCCAATCAAGGAGTCAGTTGGGAATCTCATTTGATGGGAAGCTTGGTAGGAGGTGTTAGTGCATTTCTTTTCGGATATAAGAAGTAGAATTACTAAAAATATTAGTAATATTATGATGTGGAATATCATAAAGGAAAAGGAGCACAGATCAACGTTCCGAACAGATTCATAAAACAATTTGTAAGCACCGAGGATGTAGATGGGCAAGATGAAGAGTTACTGTTATCAAAACCGAAAACAGAGATATTCTACGAATCGCCAAAGAAGATAATTTCGTACAATTCAAGTCCGGATATTGGGATGGCTGCATCTGTCAATCCATATCAGGGATGCGAGCATGGATGTGTGTACTGTTATGCTAGAAACTCACATGAGTATTGGGGTTTTAGTGCTGGATTAGATTTTGAGTCTAAAATCATAGTCAAAAAAGATGCACCTCGATTATTGGAAAAGGCATTCTTACGTTCTTCTTATAAGCCCCAGACTATAATGCTCAGTGGCAACACCGACTGTTATCAACCACTTGAAAAGAAATTTGAAATTACACGGGAGATTCTTCGAACATGCTTGAAGTTCATGCATCCGATTGCCATTGTTACGAAAAACTCGTTGGTTCTCCGCGATGTTGATCTTTTGAAGAAGTTGGCAGATCACAAGTTGGTGCATGTGATATTTTCCATCACTTCGCAAGATGAGAGCTTAAGAAGACTTCTCGAACCCAGAACGGCCAGCGCAAAGAAGAAGTTTGAGGCAATAAAAATGTTAAGTGCTGAGGGCATTCCAACTGGAATCATGAACGCGCCCATCATTCCTTCGCTAAATCACCATGAGATTCCAGCAATACTGCAAGAGGCTGCGGTGAACGGAGCTTCTTTTGCTGGCTACACAGTAGTTAGGCTAAACGGAGCAGTTGGAAAAGTATTTAACGATTGGCTGCATAAGAATTTCCCTGATCGCGCAGAGAAAGTCTGGCATCAAATTCAGGAGCTACATGGCGGAAAAGTAAATGACTCTGAATTTGGGAAAAGAATTTCTGGAGAAGGTAAGATTTCTGAAGTGATCAATCAGCTGTTTCAAGTAAGCCGAAGGAAGCATTTTGGTCGACTAGAGCCTGCTGAGTTGGATTGTTCAAAATTCAGGAAAGGCGGGAATTACACACTTTTCTAATAAAAAAACCTACCCTCATTTGCATGGAGTAGGTCCTCTTCATATAGACTATTAACCGCTTGGGTTAATGGTTATTCTTCAATTGAGAGCTAATATACAATGCCGCGCCTGCCAATGCAAAATTTTCAAAAAATTCAAATAACTCAGAATGGTTTCCTTGCAGACCTGCTGGCAGATGAATCATAACGGCGAAGAGCAATAGCATGAAGCCCAGTAGCTGAGCAGCCAGTCTTGCCTTTATTCCGATAACAATCGATATTGCTGAAAGCACTAGACCCATGCCTGTTATGAATACCCAAAGAACAGGCATTGGGAGGAAGTCAGGAACCAGGCTTGCCATCTCATTGGTGTTGGATAGATGTCCAAATCCAAAGTATGCCATGGGGACTACAAACATTAGTTTGCCTATAAACTGTAAGTTTTTCACGCGAATTTTAGTTGGTAATTAAAGGTCAAAACTACTTAAACGATCAGAATGTATGGCAATTTGATTTTTATACTATTGGCTTTTTAGTTGTTTGATGAGTAATCCTTTGGTTTTAAAACGGTCAATCTTTTGTGAGGAAGTCAAAGCAAAACGTTCTAAGAAATGAATGCCCTTCGGTTTTTGATACTTTTCCAACTCAGAGAAATCAAGAGCTGGGTCGTAAGGACTGCCTTCAATAATGAGAACGGCCTTGTTTCCCAATTTTTCATCTGGAAGTGCAGCAATGAAAAACCTCCGATCCAGGAATGGGGAGATTTTAGCTTCAACTACTTCCGGATTGATTTTGATTCCACCTGAGTTAATCACAAAGTCGGAGCGCCCAATCCATTTGAATTTTTTACTTGAAATAAATTCAATTAAATCATTGGTTTTTAGTAAGTTATGATCGGTTAAACTTCCTTTAATGGCAAGACTGCTGTCGCTTTGTTCTTCTATCAAAGTGTCTCCAATACATTCGTACTCAGCGAGGCCCTGCTCTTTAAGAGCAAAGTGGGAAACGGTTTCTGTCATACCAAAGGTTTCGTAAATCTTCGCCGAGGAGTTTATGATGGGAGCTATTAAAGGAGCTCCTCCAACCAGTATAGCACGGAACAGATCAAGTTGTTGCGGTCCAGCCTGATCAATTTGTAAAGGCACCAGAGATGTTAGGTCAAACGTAGACTTTCTGCCTAGCTGGTCTAGCGGTTTTGAAGTCGGTTTTAAGACATGTAGATTAAGGTTTCTGACCAGGGATCGGAATACTACCATTGCACCCCCAATCATTTCTGGATTTAAACAAAGCAAAGCAGAGCTAAACGTACGCCCTGGATCTATCTTATCCATGGTGCTTTCGCAGCTATATTCTATTTTTTTCCGTTCAATTAATATAGTTTTAGCATTTCCAGTGGAACCCGAAGTTTTGAACCTAAAGTTTGGTTCTTTGCTCAGCCATCGTTGGATTAACTCAATGACTTTTATTTCATGCTCGATAAAACTTTCTTTCGAAAATTCTTCTTTATGAATTTGATCTATCTTTAGTTCGCATTTTTCAAACTGTACAACCATTACTTAATTGGATAACGAAGAGATCATTGTAGGGAGACTTATTGGCAAAGATAAGAGCGCATTCGAACTTATATTCTCGGAATATTATGGAGTTATGGTTTTGTATGCCGCTCGCTTTATGGATACACGCGAAGATGCTGAGGAAATTGCTCAAGAAGTGTTTGTTAAGTTCTGGGAGAAGTGCGATACACTGTCACCTGATTCTTCAGTAAAAAGCTACTTGTACCGATCTGTGCATAATTCTTGCTTGAATGCTCTCAAACATGAGAAGGTGAAGGATTCGTACCGTCAGTATATGGTCCAATTTATGGAATCGTCAAGCGAGAACGTTTTTGATTCTGAGGATCCCGAGGTGCTACGAAATAGAATTGTGGGTGAAATAGATAACCTACCACCCAGATGCTCTGAAATTTTCAAACTAAGCAGGTTTGAAGGATTGAAGTATCAGGAGATTGCTGAACACTTAGGTATTTCCGTTAAGACAGTAGAGGTTCAGATGGGTAAGGCCTTGAAAGTGTTGAGAGAAAAATTGGGAGATTTAAAACATAAAATTGGTGCGTCATAGTTTCCTTTTATTGTTGCTGCTTAATGTCGTCATTGGCTTTTCTCAAAGTAAGAATGAACGGATCACGCTAAGTTTTGAAGACGAAGATCTATCCGTAATATTTGATTCTCTTTCTGCTAGTACTGGCTACTTTTTCAGTTACAATTCCGATCTATTGCCAAAAGGAAGCCGATTTACTATTGCAAAAGAGGATTTGCTAATTGATCAATTTTTGTCTGAACTTTTGGTTGGAACAGGCCTCAAGTACTCTTTTTTTAAGGAACAGATTATTATCAATTATGAGTCTCCACAGCCTGAGGTAAGAAAGAGAAAGCTATTTAACGTTAGTGGAAGTATTGCTGATGAAAACGGGCTCCCGTTAATTGGGGTTAATGTCTTTCTCGATGGAACAACCATTGGGACCTCCACTGATATCGACGGGAATTATTTTATCGATAAAATTCCACCTGGCTACTACAACCTGGTATTTTCCTATGTAGGGTATGAAAATGCTGTATTTAACCTTATTGAGTACAATGGGGGATCGAGGATACAAAGACATCAAATGGTGCCATCTATAAGCCTGCTGAAAGAGGTTGAGATCGTATCGAACCGCATCACGGTAGAATACGACGAATGGTTGACCTATTTTCATGTTTTCCAAGATGATCTATTTGGTACCTCCGAGAATTCATGGCACTGTGTTATTACTAATCCAGATGTCATAAACTTCACTTTTGACGATAATACAGGAAAGCTTAGTGCGCACGCCACCGAGCCCATAATCATAATGAATGAAGCCATGGCCTACTCGATCACGTATTATCTCGAATTTTTCGAGCGAACGGATAGTGATTTGAGATACCGAGGGCAAATGAGGTTTGAAAATGACTTTCGACTTGATGCTTTTTCAAAGCGAGAGATACGAACTCAAAGAAAAAAGGGCTACTTAGGTTCATGGAATCATTTTAAGAAATCACTTCTGGGAAATAGGTTAGATAAGGATGGATTCAGAGTTTATGAGTCCAAGAATGTAAAGAACATCAATGTAAAGAAGCTAAAAGAATTGCATGAAGGTGATTTGGTGGCGTTTAAAGGGAAGCACTGGGAATTGGATTTTGACAATTACCTTGTGGTCGTCTATGGAAAAGAAAAGGAAAGTATTAATTTCCTTATAGACGGAAAATATGCCTCAGTAATCTATGGTGATTACATTGACAATCAGAATGTGTTGACGAGGACTCCTGGGAAGCAAGTTTCCGTTTTGAAACTGCTCCATGGACCAGTCAGACTTGATTTAAATGGGCAAGTAATTGATAAATTTGCGCTCTCAACCTTTGGTTATTGGTCCTGGGAACGGTTGGCGAATTTGGTACCAATAAATTATGAGCCAAAATTTGATAAATTTAGTAAGTAGAGTAGGGGTTAAGAAGCATCTAAGTTGTTAGAAATCAGACAGAAAGAACAATATGAACGATAAGTTGGCAAAATATTTTTCGGGTGATTGCAGCCAAGACGAAATAGAATACATTGAATCTTGGAGAAGTGATTCATCTGATAACTCCAGGGAGTTCTTTGAGGCAAAGAATATTTGGATTGCAATGCAGTCAAAACCTGCCCCAAATACCGAACTACTTCATGATATTTTGGAAGAACCAAAGCGAAAAGAAGTACAAGTCAGTTATGGTTGGTTGAAGTATGCGGCTGCCGCTGTTGTGGTGTTGGGCCTCGCATTTGCAATCAACTTGTTTTTAGATGCTGACAGTAGCGTTCAGACATTGGCAGATGGTAGTGAAATTTCGCTACACGGAGAATCAACGATCGAATCTATCAATATTACAGACGAAATTCGAGAAGTGACACTTACTGGGAAAGCTTATTTCGATATTGAGCGAGATGAGACAAGGCCTTTTGTGATTGTTACTGAAAATGCTAGAGTTGAAGTCCTTGGAACATCTTTTGTTATCGATGCAACTAATGAGAAAACTGAAGTCTGTGTAGAATCAGGTCTGGTGGCACTGATTAAGCCGGGCATTCAAGGAAGTACCGATTTGAGTGTGAAGTTGAGCAAAGGGGAGATGGGAACTGTTAATAACAGGAACAAGGGAATCATTAAGAAAAACAATAGCGATGCGAATTATCTCGCTTGGAAAACGAAAACGCTTACGTTTGAAAAGGCAAGTATGGCAAGTGTTGAAACTGTATTAGAGGACGTTTACGGTATCGATATTGAGTTCGAAAATGAAGCACTGAAAAACTGCAACCTCACTGCGAAATTTAAGGAACGTCGGGCAAAAGATGCAATCGAGATCATTGCAAAAACCTTCAATCTGTCTTTTGATTTTAAGGATGGAAAAGTTTTACTAAAAGGAAGAGGCTGCTAAGGAAATTGAGGAAACTGCTTGAAATCAGGATCTCTCTTTTCTAGAAATGCATTCTTACCTTCTTGAGCCTCATCCATCAAATAGAACATTAACGTAGCATCGCCTGCAAATTCCATTAGGCCTCTCTGACCATCCAACTCCGCATTCAGTCCGCGTTTAATCATTCTAACAGCCATTGGGCTTCTTTTTGCAATGGTTTGACACCAGGAGACAGTCGTATCTTCCAGCTCATCGAGACTAACAACCTTATTAACCATTCCCATTTTCTCAGCTTCATGTGCCGTGTATTGCTCACAAAGAAACCAGATCTCCCTTGCTTTCTTTTGGCCCACATGCCTGGCTAAGTACGATGAGCCAAAGCCACCATCGAAACTCCCAACTTTAGGTCCGGTTTGCCCAAATTTGGCATTGTCCGAGGCTATGGTCAAGTCACAAACGACATGCAGAACGTGTCCACCACCGATAGCATACCCATTGACCATGGCAATAACAGGTTTCGGGATTTCACGAATTCGCTTGTGCAAATCCAAAACATTCAGTCTAGGGACGCCATCATCGCCAATGTATCCGCCACTGCCTTTTACATTTTGATCTCCACCCGAGCAAAAGGCTTTGTCGCCCTCACCAGTAAATATGACGGTGCGAACTTCCTGCATCTCACGTGCGAGATCCATTGCCTCGATCATCTCCATGTTGGTTTCTGGTCGAAATGCATTATACACTTCTGGCCGATTTATAGTAATCTTCGCCATTGAATCAAACAGTTCAAATCTGATGTCTCTGAATTCTTTTATTGGTTTCCAGTCAAAGGTTGATTTGCTCATGTATGTATTTCTTTAATTCTTTAAAAACGTTTTCGTTCGTGGTCGGATCGGTAAAAATTTCCAAAAGCTTAGGTGTTTCCGAAGGCTGATAGAAAGTGGTCAGATTCTCAATCAGTTCCTCCGAATTTCTAACCATTGAGTACGCGATTTTGTTCTCAGCGCAAATATATTCAGCAGTTCGATCATGACGTGTTTCGAAGTACTTTTCTAGTTCAGGTAAATTTTTCGGACCATCTATAAGCCTGAATATTCCTCCACCATGATTGTTGAAGACGATCACTCTTAGATTGACCACATTGTAATTATGAAAAAAAGCATTTCGATCGTACAAAAAGGATACATCGCCAGAAAGCAACACATTCAAGTGCGGAGATACGAAACTGGTACCAATCGCAGTGGATGAACATCCATCAATGCCGCTAGTTCCTCGATTGCACCATGTAGTTTGAATATCTGATGTACCAAACAGTTCAGCGAACCGAACGGGCATTGAGTTTCCCAAATGAAGTTCTACATCGCCTGGCAGCGTTCTTAGGACTTGATGAAATGCCGTTGTTTCGCTAAAGTCTAATGTTGGAACAGCAGATTCAATCGCTTTGCTTGTCAGTTCAGAGAGTTTTCTCCATGCCTTGAGGTAGTCTGTGTTTGATTCTAAATCTATTTGAGAAAGAAACGTCCTGAAGTTCGCTTTTATGATCGTCGGATCAGTAGCATAGGTGTCAACAGGAACACCAGAGGGATCGAAATGAAAGTGTTTGCTCGGTTTGTTGACACGGAGGTAGTTCTTCAGTTTTTTGGAGAGTACAGACAACCCAAAAGTGATGAGAACATCAGGCTTCAGAGCGATCTGATCTTCGAGGAAAAAATCAAGATGATCAACACCTTGCACCCTTAGATTACTAAGCGGGGATTTGAGTATTGGTACAGAGGACTCGTGTTTAGCGAGAACCTTAGCTAAGTCTACATCTAAAGTGGACTGACCAATTAAAAGCAGAATCTTCTTTCCGGCTAGTTCCTTTTGGTTAGGAAACTCCGTAATACTCGCTTCTGTAACTTCCACTTTCCAACTTGGAATATTTCTGAAAGTCAGTTTCTGATCTACTGAAGGGTAGAAAGGTTCTCGAAAAGGAATATTAACATGAACTGGGCCTTTTGGCAATTGCTGTGATAGTCGCATGGCGGATTTCAAGTCCTGTTCATAAACTTCTTGTCCTTCCACCTCTTTCACGATTGGAAGCTGCATGGAAGTCTTGACATGATTTCTTAAGACCTCAAATTGCCTGATGGTTTGCCCATCACGTTGGTCCACCATTTCATGAGGTCGATCTGCAGACAAGACGATCAATGGAATTTCCCTATAGAATGCCTCAGCAATCGCCGGAGCATAGTTCAGAAGGGCTGTACCGGAAGTACAACAAAGTACAACGGGCTGCTGTAATTTCTGCGCAATACCCAGGGCTATAAAACCAGCGGATCGTTCGTCAGGGATTACCCATTTTTCCACCTTGTCATTTCTAGCAAAGGAAACAGTTAGTGGGGCGTTTCGAGAGCCTGGAGAAAGAACGACATGACGTACGCCATGCGCCCAACAAATTTCGGATGTATTGTAAACAACAGGTGCAAGCATCTAAGTAGGGAAGAGGCTCATTAATGTCTGCATTTTGAGATCCGTTTCTATCTTCTCTTTTGCTGGATTAGAATTCGCGGTAATACCAGCTCCAGCAAAAAACCGTGCATGCTTGCCAGCAACGTTCAAACAGCGAAGGTTGACAAATAAATTAGTCGATCCCTCGAAATTTACTGGCCCAATAAACCCAGCATAATAGTCTCGATCATAGCCCTCATGGTTCTCTATAAATGAGATGGCTGCTTCAAGTGGCATGCCGCAAACTGCAGATGTGGGATGCAATAAGTCCAACATTTGATCAGCGAGACCGTCAAACTGTACTTCATTGTAATCCACTTCAAATTCAGTTCTTAAGTGCGCCAAATTACCTGCCTTCACTGTTTTTGGTCCATGTTCATCAAATTCCCTTAGTCGAATTTTCTTGAAGCAATTAATAATGTACCTGCTTACGAGTGCCTGTTCTTCAATTTCCTTCTGTGTCCATGACAATTCTGATAGCGGTTCATTGTCTTGTAATTTTCGGGTACCAGCCAATGCTGCAGTTTTAAAATAGTTCTGATTATCAGAAACCAAGAGTTCGGGACTTGCACCAATCCATATGCTCTCACCAGGTAGTTGAGTTAAACTGCAAAAAGCATTTGGGTAGGCATCACATACTTTCTTAAAAAAGTCACGTGCAGAAAACTGCCCAGCAAGTTCCACATCTTTAAATCTTGATAGCACTACCTTCTCAAATGTGCCTTTCTCAATTTCAGCAACAGCATGCTCAACCAACTGTTCAAAATCGGTGTCACTAATGCTAGAACGGTCCAGGGTTTCAGAACCAAATTCTTCTACCTCCGAGTCTAGCTGTTCTATAAACTCAGCAATCTTAGTGTCATTGATCACAGGATTTACCTTGGGACTGGTGTTCTCCCTGAATATGATATCAGCCTTTATGTGAAGTGAATTTTTAGGATGATTGTCTTTGAAACGATTAAAGAGAAAGCCTTCATCAATGCTATTAATGTCTTGATGCTCAGTGATTTCAGATAGACTGACTATCAAGGTGATTTCGTCGGAATTTGGCATTTTCCAGCAGGCATAAGGAAACTTGTTGCCTTGAAGTTTTGCGAGAACAGCTCCCAGATCGATTTCCAGTAAAGAATCTCTTGTACTGTCCATCAGCTCTTATTATTCAAGATTGCCATGGTAATTCTACTAATTGAAACAAGCTCTTTTTTTTCATTTCGTGACTCAATACTCCAGACATGGGTTCCTCGGCCTATGTGGATAGGTGTAGCCCTTCCTGTTACTTTGCCAGTCTTAACAGCCTTTATGTGATTGGTGTTTATCTCAAGACCTACTGCATATTGTTTCCCCATTTCGAGAAGCAGCGTAGCTCCCACGCTCCCGAGAGTCTCAGCAAGCACAACTGAGGCTCCGCCATGCAACAATCCCAGTGGTTGTTGTGTTCGGTGATCTACTGGCATCTCAGCTTCGATGTAATTGCGACCAATCTCAGTGAATTCAATTCCTACGTGTTCCACCATGCATCCTTTTCCCATCTCGTTTAGGGCATCTAATTGGACGTATTCAGGAAAAATTCTTTCTTTACTCATCTTATTTGCAAACCAACTCTAAACACATTTGAAAACCAAAAGGATTTATCTACTTAGACATGGGGAAACAGACTTCAACAAAAGTGGTCGTGTCCAGGGAAGGGGTGTAGATTCGTCTCTAAATGAAACAGGCAGACGGCAGGCAGAGCAAGTGTTTAAGAAGTTCAAATCAAAATCGTTTGACGCATTCTATTCTTCTTCGCTGGTTAGAACAAAGGAAACATTAGCGCACTTTGGATCAGCATCAATACCCATGGCTGGGTTTGATGAAATTAGTTGGGGAGATCAAGAGGGTGTTGAACCCACACCTGAAGCTAGGAAACTCTATGCTGCTGCGATTGGCAATTGGAGAAATGGTCGACTGGACATTGGTGTTGGCGGGGGCGAGAGTCCAATTGAGGTGATGACCAGACAGCGATCTGCAATGCAAGAAGTATTGAACAATGAAGGCAGCAACGTACTAATTTGTATGCACGGAAGAGCCATACGAATATTGCTTTGTTGGCTTTTAAACTATCCGTTGAACTATATGGACGGCTTTCCACATCAGAACTGTTCGTATTATTCCCTGGTTCACAATGGACATTCCTTTTCATTGGATCAATTTAATGAGACCAGTCACCTGGATGGCTAAACAAAAAATTCATACCGAAGTAGGGAAGCGTGTGATTGAGCTTTCGAATCTGGATAAAGTTCTCTATCCCGATGATGGTATCGTTAAGGCTCAGATCATTGAATACTATCTAAAAATTGCACCCACGATTCTTAACCATATTCGAGGCAGAGCCTTGTCTTTGGTTAGATTTCCAGACGGCATTTATGGAGAGCAGTTTTTCCAAAAACACCGTCCCGATTGGACTCCTGACTGGATTGACTACAAACGTCTAGGTCAAGAGCGACTCAAAGAGTACATAGTAGCAAAAGAAGAGGCAACGCTTGTGTGGCTTGCCAATCTTGCTTGTCTTGAACTTCATCAGATACATAGTATTGCTGAAAAAAGTGATAAACCGGATTACATCGTTTATGACCTTGATCCACCCGAGGATGGATACGACTTTGATGACTTGAAAAGAATTGCCTTCAATCTTAAAGAACATTTAGAACGATCAAATTATCATGTTTTCGTAAAGACCACAGGAGGAAAGGGCTTACACCTCGTTACTCCAATTGAAGCCAGGTATTCCTTCGACGAGTGTTTTCAATCTGCAAAGAAGTTAGCTTCCGACTTTATTAATAAGCACGCAGAAACCACACTGCACATCAAGAAAGACCACAGAAAGGGTCGGGTTCTAATTGACATCTATCGAAACAGGCCTTCGCAGACAATCGTAAGTCCCTATAGTTTGAGAGGTAGGATGGGAGCCACCACCTCAACTCCGATTACCTGGGAGGAGCTAGAGGACCTTGAAAACCTCTCTGACTGGAACATTCACACAACGCTTGAGCGAGTTTTGACTGATGGAGATGCTTGGGAGTCTATTCGCGGATGGGCGGTACCACTGCACACAGATAAAAAGGCACATGCGGTGAAAAACCTTCCGCCAAACAAGCGACACAAAACGCCAGAACAGTTAGAGGATTACGAAAAAAAGCGAGACTTTGAAAAAACTCCTGAACCACTAGTGTCCGAGAATGAAGCTCCCGGAAGCCGATTTGTCATACAAAGACATCATGCCTCTCATTTACACTATGATCTGCGACTTGAGCAGGATGGAGTTCTAAAGTCATGGGCGATTCCACGAGGCATGCCACCAAAACCTGGGGTGAAAAGATTGGCCGTTCAAACAGAAGATCATCCTCTTAAATATCTGACATTTGAAGGGGAGATTCCTAAAACTGAATATGGCGGTGGAATGATGTGGGTGTACGCAACAGGACGGTATGAGATTACGAAAACGAAGAAAGAGGGGTTCTATTTTCGACTTTCAGGTAAGCAGATTTCTGCAGAGTATAGAATTCATCTGATGAAGGATAAGGAATGGTTGCTGGAGCGCGTTGATACACCTCAACAGGATTTTCTTGGGAATGTAATGAAACCCATGCTGGCAGGTTCGGCGAAAAGAGTTCCCATCGGTGATTATGAGTACGAGGTAAAGTGGGACGGTATCAGAGCATTGATCTATCTTAATGAAGGTGAATTGAAGATTTACAGCCGAAACCTTAACGACATCACAGATCAATTTCCAGAGTTGAATGTGCCGGAGGAAGCGTTTAGAATTAACAATGCCATTTTTGATAGTGAAATAGTTTGTCTTGATTCGGAAGGCAGAGCAGATTTTAAGAAGGTTATTAAGCGATTAATGAGCAAGAAGAATTTTGATCGTGAATCCAAAAGAAGTCCCGCCTACTGCTACTTATTTGACTGCCTATATCTTGACGGTCGTTCTCTCACAAACGATCCGTGGAATCGTCGCAGATGGTGGATGATTGATTCTGTTCGACCTGGAGAAACTAATTATCGAATCAGTGAAACCATGGAGGACGGAAGAGCATTATTTGAAGCCACCAAACAACATGGTGTGGAGGGTATCATAGCTAAGCGGACAGATGGTAAGTACACTTTCGGTAAAAGGAGTACCGATTGGATTAAGGTAAAAGTCAAGGAGACAATGGATTGCTGGATAGTTGGGTACACAAAAGGAGAGGGTGAACGTGAGAAGACCTTTGGTTCGCTTCAGTTAGCGGAGGGTGATGACAAAAAACTCACATATCGTGGGCGTGTTGGAACTGGTTTTGATGATGACATGTTAAAGAACCTCTCGGAGAAATTTTCGGAGATAACAACAGATGAAAAATCATTTTCTGAAGAAGCTCACGAGGAAAAAAAGACAGTTTGGATAAGACTAAAGTATAGGTGCGAAGTGGAGTATTCCATGATCACCAATAACGGCACATTTAGGGACCCAGTTTTCAAGAGACTTGTTGACTAGTGGAATGATGAATCCGCTGTTTTTGACTTTAAACCAGTTTTCAGTAAATTTAAGATAACCACTACGCTGTGATGCCATATATGAAGCGAATCGTATTGATTGACGATGATCAGACGACTAACGCTCTCAATAAACTCATTATTGAAAAGTCTGAGTTAGTTGATGAGGTAGTTCTGTTTGCGGAGGCAGAGAAGGCCCTTAAGTTCTTAGACGCTGAAGAGGTTAGTTATGAACGGGGTGAGCAGAAATCTCTAATCCTGCTTGATATAAATATGCCAATAATGAACGGGTGGGATTTTCTGGAAGAATACACAAAATTAAATGGCGCAACTATAGATCATAAAATTGTGCTACTGACTTCTTCAATCGATCCTTCGGATGTAAACAAAGCAGAAAAATACGAGCGTGTTTCTGATTATAAATCAAAACCGCTCTCTTTTGATTTGCTACAATCACTTGTTGAAAAGTATCTTAATTGATTGGTAAACGAAGGGTGAGTGTCGTCCCTGTTCCAACTGTAGAAGTAACTGATATCTCACCCTTTAAAGCATCCACTCTACTCTTAACAATGAAGAGCCCAACGCCTCTTCCGGGTGTGTCAGGGTGAAATTTTTGGTACATCTTAAAGAGTTTGCCTTTCGTTTTTGCAAGGTCAAGACCGATCCCGTTATCCTGAAATGCAATCACAGTTTCGCTATCCGTTTGTTTCACATTCACAACCACTGATAGCAGTCTTTCTTTATCTCTAAACCGAATGGCATTGGAGATTAGGTGATGGAAAATGTCAAGAATAAACGGTTTGTAGGAACGAAATGAAATTGTCCCCTCGCTCTTATAGTCAATGTGCACTGATACCTCGGTAAACCTCTCATCAAAAGTTCCCGCCACACTTCGGATTGTTTGCTCTAAATCTACGGATTTGTAATCCTGCAAATTTGGCTCCACGTCTGAGAGTACTGTATTTAGGTCACGAATCGTTTGATCGATTCTAAAGGAAGACTTTTTGATGTGGTTGATTAACTCGCCTGTTGTGATTCCAGGATTCGAACTCTCGTAAAATTTAGCATACCCTATTATTTGCGTTAGCGGCTCTCGTAAATTGTGTGAAATAACACTATTGAATTCTCCAAGGTTTTTGTTCCTTAGACTTAATTTTTCAATTAAAATATCTTTCTCGAACTGATGTTTCACAAGCCGTTTGCTCTCTCTGAAAAAATAGATTAAACATAGAATTATGATCAGTAAAACAGAGAACGTTGACAAGAAGATCAACCGCGTTCTGTTGGTTCGCTCCGTCGACTTTTGCGACTGTATAAGAAGTTGATTCTCCTTGGAACTGATCTCCGCCAAGAGGGAAGTTTTAATTCTCTCAACACTACTTGTGAATTCCAGCATCACCAAGCTATCCTTCAATAATTGATACGTATCAAGTATCTGTGCAGCTTTTTGATATTGATTAGTGGCAGTGAGTATTCGATACTCCAGGTAACTGGCCTCCAGAAGTAGATCATTTGCATTCACACTGCGCGATAAGGTCACTGCGCGATTCATTTGAACGCTGCTTGAATCAATGGCATTGCTTGACAAGTAGTACTCAGAAAGCTTCAAGTAACTCTGAATCGTGCCTCTGACGTCCTCAATTTCCTGGCCCAGACTTAGTGACTGTTTTTGTTGATCAATAGCCATTCGGAGATTCCCTTTTCGATAGTTAATTTCCGATAATCCAAAGAGTGCATTTGCAAGTCCCCGCTTATGATTGGATTCGTTTGCGAATTTCAATCCTAGATTGAAGTAATGCGAAGCTGAGTCGATTCTGCCAGAAAGCAAAAAAGCCTCAGCGATATTGCAGGTGATGATTACAGGTTTTTGATTTGCCACCAATGAGACAACCTTACTAGCCTCAGTGTAATATTTAAGTGCTGAATCGTAGAGCTTTTTCTTTTTGAAAACCTCTCCAATGTTGTTGTTCAATCTGGCATAATCCAAGGGGTAGTCTCTCGCTCCGTGAGATAAGGCCAGGAGATAGTTTGACAACGCCTGATCTTGAAGCCCCACTACCCAAAAACTGTTGCCTTTGTTTGTAGTCGCTCGTATCAAACCTGATCTATAGCGAATGGAATCAGAAAGCCGGATGGCCTCATTGATATAAGTTAACGCTTTGGAAGGTTCAGACTTGATGTACTCAAATGAAAGCGCATTTAGAAGGTTTATGTAAGTTGAGTCAAGCGTGGGATGATTTTCCAGGTCTTTGATTAGACTATCTCGAAGTGGTTTTTGGCAGAACGCGCTTGCGAGAAGTAGGTAAAAAACGATGAAATGAATGGCTTTCATGCTATAGCTAATCTAACTCAAAAAAAATCGGCTTTGATAGATTCAATAAAGCACCTGAAAAAGATACCTTTGAAGGATGTCATCGTATCCCGAAATAATCAAGGACATGGAGCAAGGAAAGTACGCACCTGTGTATTTCCTTCAAGGAGAGGAAACCTTCTTTATTGATAACATCATTGATTATGTTGAAGTAAATGCACTGGACGAAACACAGAAGAGCTTCAATCAGGTAATTCTTTATGGAAAGGACACAGATCTGACTACAGTTTTAGGCAGTGCCCGACGTTATCCCATGATGGGCGAAAGACAGGTTGTAATCGTAAAGGAGGCTCAGGAACTAAAGGGCTGGACCAGGGAAGATTCACAAACGTTGATGACAGGCTACCTAGAAAATCCACTGCCAAGTACGATACTGGTTTTTGGGTATAAATACAAGAGTCTGGATAAGCGAACTAAGCTGGGAAAAAACATGGAAAAGCACGCTGTTTTTCTTAGCTCAAAGAAACTGTACGATAACGAAGTGCCGAACTGGGTACAAGGATACTGTAGTGCAAAGAAAGTCAGGATTGCGAGAGATGCAGTAATGATGCTTGCCGAAAACATTGGCAACAACCTCCAGCGATTGGCCAACGAAATCGATAAGCTAACACTCAACCTGAAGGCCGACGAGGAAATAACGGAAGGACTCGTTCAGCGGTACGTAGGGATAAGCAAGGAGTACAACATCTTTGAACTTCAGAAGGCAATCGGACTAGGAAACCACGTAAAGGCGATAAAGATTGTCAACTACTTTGCCTCAAATCCGTCCAATAACCCAATGGTGCTTACGATTTACAGTCTTTTTACTTACTTCAGCAAACTACTGCTAGTCCATCATTCAAATAATCAAAACGAAAAGGCGCTAGCTAGCGTAATTGGTGTTAATCCATATTTCGTCAAAGAGTATTTAGTTGCTGCGAGAAATTATCCATTAGGAAAGGTGGTAAACAATATTGCGCATTTGCAAAGAGCAGATTTAGATTCTAAAGGGATTGAGTCTGTGACGAAAAAAGATAAGGCAGTATTAACAGAGTTAGTACATAAATTAATGAACTAGCACAATTTAACATTAGTTCTACGTTTCATTTCAAGGTCAAAAAACAAGATTAAGTGAGAGTCGGATGCTTCATATTTTTATACTACTTATTTCTGGTAGCTGCTGCTCAAAATCCATTGGGAGCAAGGCAATCGAAAAAGAGTGAATCGCTGCATCTGTTTGACAAAGGCGAGTTTTCGGCAGTAATTCAATTGATCGGAAAGGATCCTGTCACTCTTGAAGAAAAGTACCTAGTCAGGATGAGCGAAGTTCATTTGTCCCAAGAGCAACCTGACTTGTTAAAAGGCCTGGTTAAAGCCAATCCCAAATACTACCTGAATTCGCAAGCAAATTTTGCGCTTGGACAATATCAGTTTTACAGAGGAAAAATGGAGGTGGCGGAAAGATCGCTCAAAGCAATTGATGCTAGTGCTCTGTCGGAAATGAAAAGGGCAGAGTACTACTTTATGAGGGGCTACATCGCAATGCAAAACAAACAGTACAAGGCTGCACAGAATTACTTGCAACGAGCGGAAAAATTACAAACAGGAAAGAGCAATGAACTTACTTATTATCAAGGCTTTATATCGTATCATTTAAACCAAAAAGATGCTACTAAAGAGCTATTAAGCAAGGTGGTCGAAGATCCTGAATTTGGTACCTCCGCTAAGTTCTTTATCTCCAAAATGTCCCTTGAGGACAAGCAATATGACGAAGTTATTCGACTTGCTCAATCTGAGCTTTCCGACGAAAGAAGTGTTACAAATTCTGAATTTAATCAGCTGGTGGGCGAAGCGTATGCCTTGCAAGATCAGGCAAGTAAAGCATCCAACTATTTTGAAAAGGCGCTTGACTTACACCCAGGCACTCCATCGGCAGCTCTTTATTATCAAGCAGGCGTAGCAAATTTTAAGATAAACCTTCGTGAAAAGGCCGTCCGCTATTTAACCGAAGCAGGCATTCGATCAGGAGATTATGCACATCTAAGCGCGTTCCAATTAGGTCGATTGTACGTTGCGTCTGAGGATAAAGAAAAAGCGGTTTCTGCGTACATTGAAGCTTCTGCCTCCTCAGATATGGACATTCAAGAAGAGTCTGTATTCATGGCTGGTAAGTTGCTGTTGGACAATCAGAACTATTCCGAGGGCATTAAGTATCTGCAAGATTATCGTACTGGGTTCGTAGAGGGAAAATGGAGAGTAGAAACCGAGGAACTTTTGGCAGAAGCCTATTTGCGTACCTCTAATTACGATCAGGCAATTGACCACCTTAGAGAGATTGGAGTGGCTTCTGCTGTTAACAAAGTCATTTACCAAAAAGTAACGTTTCAAAAGGCCTACCTACTTTTTAACGACGGTCGTTTTGGAGAGTCAATCGAATGGTTTGCTGAGAGCTTGAAATATCCAGAAGACAGATCGCTACAAGATGATGCTTACCACAATAGAGCAGAGGCATATTTTAACTTGTCTCAATTTGATCTGGCAGTGAGGTCGTATAAAATGCAAAGCACCCTAAGCCCTGAATCGCTGTATGGACTTGGATACACCTATTTCAATCTATTCAAGTACAAAGAATGCATTGACTATTTCGAGCAATTTCAAAGGTCAAACCCTTCCGCAGTGATACTTCGCGATGCAGAACTAAGGCTAGCTGACGCATACTATGGCACAAAACAGTACGAAAAGGCACTTGGCCTCTATGGCAAATTGTCACACAATCAACCGTCGACGTATCTAACATACCAAGTGGGTATTGTGAATCGAAATTTGGACAGAAAGGAGAAAGCAGTGGCTGCTTTCGAACAGGTGCTAAAAATGGAACCTGACACACTTACAGATGACGCGATCTTGCAAATCGCTCAAATACGTTTTGAGAGTGCACAATTTGAGCAGGCAGAATTTCGCTTTGGTTCACTTATAGCCAAATACCCATCAAGCAGTCGTATTCCTGAAGCCTACTTAAACAGGGCAATTTGCAGAACAAACCTTAACAAACTGCAAGAGGCCAAATCTGATTTTGAGTTCATTGTGAACAATCACCTTGACTCAAAGGTCGCTTTTAATGCCATTTTGGGATTGCAGGAACTTCAGAGCAAGGGACTTGAAGTAAATGACATCCAGGAGCTTATCGCAAGATACAGGGAGCTGAACCCTAACGATGGAAGTCTTGAAGTCGTGGAGTTTGAATATGCGAAATCTCAGTATTTTGATTTGAAGTACAAAGATGCCGTCGAGGCTTTTCAAAAATTCATAAAGAACTACGCAGGAAGTTCATACCTCTCAGAGGCAAAGTATTACCTCGCCGATTCCTATTACCGAGACAGTAACCTTGAACAAGCAAGAGAACGATTTAGGGAGATAGCAGAGGTGAGAAATGAATTCTCAGGTAGAGTTCACACTCGACTTGGAGACATTAATTTTCAACTTGAACGATATGATGATGCGCTCTCTTCATACAGGGATCTCATTGATCTTGCTCTTTCCCCAAAAGACAATTACAATGGGCAAAATGGATTGATGAAAGCATACTATGCCAAGGAAGGCTTTGAAAATTGCCTTAGGATAGCTGATATTATCATTGCAGCAGAATGGAAGCCATTGAACGCGGAGCGTAACGCTTTACTGACGAAGGGGAGATGTTACATCCAGCTAGAAGATTTGGATCAGGCGGAGTTAAGTCTGCGCCCACTCACAGAGCAGTCGGACAGAATCAGTGCAGAAGCGTCCTTTTTGATCGCCAAGATGCAGTCCAGCAAAGGTGAATATCAAAATTCTCTGGATCTCTTCTTCGCCTTCAATTCGAAGTTCGGATCCTATCAGGACCTAATTGACCAATCCTACTTACAAATTGCTAACAACTACATTCTCATGGGCGATCTCTTTCAAGCCAAAGCGACACTGAGGTCGATCCTACAGCATTCAGACAACGAGCCGCTTAAGGAGCAGGCATCAAACCAATTGAACCTTATTGAACTCCAGCAACCAGAAGATTCCATTATTAACAAACAGTGATTTCATGCGAGGACTCTTGATTACATTTTTAGCTCTTTTTTCGATAACCTTGTTTGGTCAAGTCGATTCTACATCTACAGGTGAAGTGGTTGATGCTGAAATAGTAATTCAGAAAGATCGACAAATAGTCCTTCCTGTTGCTGGTAAACTTAGCACCAAGCCTAGAAATGCAATCGGAGAGATTCCACCGCTTAGTTTATCATACCAACCAGTAAATCCTGAGTTCTCGTGGCCAAGCTATAAATCAGATGTGAGTTTCAAACGAGTAGATGATGAGGTTCCCGTAGCAGTGTATCAGAACTCCATTAAGGCTGGATATGGAAATTTTCAATCACCACTTCTTGAGTTGAAGTATTTCAATAAATGGGAAAATCTAAGGCTGCAGACTGGTTTGTTTCACGAGAGCTTTGGGCAAGGGCCTGTTGAGTCTTCGAACAGTTCGTCCTCTCAAACTGATATCTCAGTGGGAGCGAACTACAAAAGTAAGTTGATAGAACTTACACCGCAGCTTATGATGGCACGCAATGGATATAAATTCTATGGAAATACCAATCGCCTCAATAGCGGATTTCCAACTGAGGACTTGGATAAGGTAGCCAGAACCTCCCTTGATTTCGGAATAGGTGTTCAGGGAGGTTCTAAAGATTTAGAATTTTTTGTAAGGCCTGCTATCACCCATGCAAACCAATCTACTGATAATGGCCCAGATGTAAATAGTGAACTTGGTTTTGAATTAGTGGGTGGGCTCAATCTAAAAGTGGACAAAAAGTTAACTGCCGGGTTTGATATAGAGGGAAACACAAGTGAGTATAAAGGTGGCATTGAGTACGACCGATCACTGTTTACCATTAGGCCCTGGATCAGTCACCAGTCAACGGACTTTTTGATCAAAGCAGGCTTCGGCCTTTCTAGTGGAAAAAGTAGTGGTCAGAGTAGCTTCACGGCATTTTATCCTTTTATAGACACAGAATGGAGATTTGATCCAAAATGGTCTATTTCTGGAAGTCTGGGAAGTGGTATTGAATGGAACAGCCTAAATAGTATTCTGGGACAAAATCAGTTTCTGGATGATTCATTGATCATTCAAAATACCGAATTAGCTATATCCGTCGTCGGTGAGATTAAGGGATCGATTACCAACAACTTATTAGTTAGCTCTGGTGTTAAGTGGGAAAGCTACAATGGGCTTCCATTCTATATTCCCTCAGGTGATTCAAGTAGATTCACTCTTGCTTATGATAATGGGAAAACAAATGTCGTGTCATTTAAAAGTGGAATTACCTATGCCCCTTCAATAAGTACTTCTGTGGGAGCCGAAGTCAGTCTTTTCAACTACTCCACAAAGAGTCTTGACAGGGCTTGGCACCTTCCTTCTTTTTCGCTTAAATTCTTCTTCACGAAAAATATTAAAGAGAAATTTTTTATCAGCACAGAGTTATTGGCACTTAGTGGTATTGATGCGCCAGGAAGCACGACTGTAGAGATCATAGAACTAGATTCTTTCTTGGATGTGAATCTAAACCTTGATTACAAGGCCACAGATAGGTTTTCTGTTTTCTTGAAATTGAACAACCTCTTGAACAAGGAATACGAAAGGTATGTGGGTTATCCCGTGAGAGGGGCTTCGTTTAAGCTCGGAGCGAAGTACAGATTCTGAAGTAAAATTTCCTAATTCTTAATTTTATTCTATCTTGGTTCGGTCAATTAACAAACTATGGCTGACGAAGATAAAAAAGAGAACGAAGATCAGGACGATTTTTTCGGTGATGACGATGATTTCGGATTACCAGATTTAGAATATGAGGCACTTGGCGACGATGACGACAAGGCTGATGAACCCGTCGAAGAGGAAGTTACGGCAGAGGTCGAACCAGAACCGGAGCCAACTCCGGAACCTGAACCAACGCCTGAACCAGAACCAACGCCTGAGCCCGAGCCAGAAATGGCTGATGACTCGATATTTGGAGATGAGTCCTTTGAAACAACCTCCGATGCTACTGAAAGTGCTGACGCTTCGGCAGGCGACGATCTTGGAGGAGATTTAGGTGACGATATTTACTCAGAAGAAGATTTTGGCGATTTTGATGCAAGTGATATAGACTTGGACGCTGAGCTCTCTGATTCTGTATTTGATGGAGACGAATTTGGTGGAGATGATTTTAAAGATTTTGAATCTGGGAGTGAGACCGCTGAAGCAACGAGTGATTTCGAAGCTGCACCTACATTCTCAAGAGAAGACACAAAGGCGTCGAAAGGGAAGTTTACACGAATCGTCATTTTTGGAACAATCCTTTTTGTCGGACTGGGACTGATTTTCTGGTTTGTTTATACTCCAGAAGGAGAGACCAAGAAAGTCGCCAAGAAAGAAGTACCAAAAAAAGCACCTGCCAAAAAACCGGTTGAGAAAAAGCCAGAAGAAAGTGCGCCGGTTGAAACTAAACCTGCAGCCACTGCAGCTAGTACGCAAACTCAGCGACCAGCGGCGCAACCTGCCGTTGCAACGACACCAGGAGCGATTAGCAGATTGGAGGAGAGAACAGGAAATGCCTATGTTATTATAGCCAGTTTTATTGATGAAGACATCGCAATGGACTATGCTAAGAAGTTAGCTGGCGAAGGGAAGAGCCCATCGATAATTCCTCCGTATGGTAACGGACTTTTCAATAGAGTGGCAATCGCTGGATTTCCCACAATTGCTGCGGCAACCCAGGGAATTGATACATTCAAAGGCGAGTATGGACAAGATGTTTGGGTCTTAAAGTATTAGACGTACTAATATTCAAGAATAACCGTTGAGTTAGCTGAATGAGTCCAAAAGCCCATTCGGCTAACTCAATTTTTTTTAAAAGGAAACTATGTTTACAAGTGTTATGCAAGACATTCCCTTAGAGGAAGTGGAAGAATCAATGTCCGTACTAGAGCTACTTTTGAACGGCGGGTATATGATGATTCCCATACTAATCCTGTGGATGGTATCGATTTATATTTTCGTCGAGAGACAGCGAACGTTAGGTGCAGCCGACAAGACTCCAGAGTCGTTCAAGGATCAAATACGCTCATTGGTAATTTCAGGAGATATTACGGGAGCTACGGTTCTTTGTGGAAAGACGGACACGCCGGTGGCTCGCATGATTGAAAAAGGAATTAGCAGAATTGGCAATCCTTTGAAAAACATCGAAGTAAGTATTGAAAATGTAGGCAAGCTTGAAATATACCGACTGGAAAAGAATCTCAATTTGCTTGCAACGATTGCAGGTGCTGCACCAATGATTGGGTTTCTAGGCACAGTTACAGGTATGATTCAGGCATTCATAGCTATCGCGCAGGAGGAAGGAGCAGTCAGTCCGAAATTGCTCTCCTCTGGTATTTACGAAGCTATGATCACAACTGCAGCAGGCTTGTTTGTCGGTATTCTAGCGTATTTGGGGTACAACTTCCTAGTGGCTAAAGTTGGCAAGCTCATCCATACCATGGAATCGAACGTTATAGACTTCATAGATCTTTTGCAAGAGCCAAAGAAATCATGAATTTAAAATCCAAACATAAGGTACAGGCAACGTTTAGCATGTCCTCTATGACGGACGTGATATTCCTGTTGTTGATTTTCTTTATGCTAACGGCCTCTTTTATTACCCCATCAGGGCTGCCGGTAAATCTGCCATCTTCAAAGTCTTCGGAAATTGTGATGCAGAAGATCAGCGTGACGATTACGAAGGATTTGAAATACTTCGTTAACAATCAAAAAACGAGTAGAGGGAATGTAGAGGCAGTTCTTAGATCTAACCTCGGAGGAGACGAAGGTATTGTTGTTTTGCATTGTGACGCCTCCGTTCCAGTGGAGAGGCTTGTGGAGGTTGCG
>JBDWQX010000219.1:0-14876 GCA_039986395.1 Cyclobacteriaceae bacterium | reverse complement strand
GGAGCATACACCAATTGTTGTGTTAATCAATGCCAAGGACGATCTCGTGCCGCTCACTATATCACCGCTGCCCTTTACTGCTGAAGCTTTGGAAACTATTGACTCAGAAATCAGAGATGTTTTTTCCTCGGAGCAACTTATTACACCTGATCTAGTCCGTGGTGATTTTACATCCTTGGAAGATGCCATACTGGAAAATGGTTGGCCGGAGCTAGATGATTTGCGAGGCAAAATATTGTTCGTCTTGGATGAAAATAATGCCAAAACGGAGTTGTACCTGCAAAGCTTTTCTGGCCTTCGAGATGCCGTGATGTTTGTGGATAGAGAGGAAGGAAATCCCGAGGCTGCCTTCATGGTCGTCAACGATCCAATTAGGGATTTTGACAAAATTCAGTCTTTAGTGAACCTTGGATATATGGTTCGCACAAGAGCTGATTCGGAAACAGTCGAAGCGAGAGCAAACGATCTTGAAAGATTTGAAAAGGCGGTAGCATCAGGCGCACAGATTATTTCGACAGATTACTACTTGCCTTCAACACTATTTCCCTCTGATTACAAAGTAGTTTTTGACGATGGAACGTATGAAAGAATTCAGAATTAATTGGTAATGACGGAATTACTAGAACCTCTATTTCCCACCTCCGCAGTGACAGGACCAATATTCATCCTTGCGGGATTTCTAATGCAGAAATTTCCTCCAAAGAAAGTAAATATGCTTTATGGGTATCGGACAGAAAGCTCCATGCGAAGTCAGGAGCGTTGGGACTTTGCACAGAAGTATTCATCCCGAGAGATGATTAAACTTGGTGTACTTCTCTTACTTAGTTCTGGATTGGGGCTGATCGTTGATGTTAGCAAAAAAGTAGCTGTGTTTGTCGGCCTTGGTTTTTTGATCCTTGTGGCTGTCGTTTTGATTGTACGAACTGAGAAGGCAATCAAGTCTAGGTTTCCTGAGTAATTCATATTTATCTACCTTTCTAGCAAACAAGAAATCATGACCAACCTATCAAAAATAAATTTCCTCGATCTCTTCTGTTTTTCATTCCTCCTAATTTCCATCAGTTGTTCGCAGCCTGAGAAACAACAAGAAGAAGAGCCAGCCCAACAAGTTGAAATTATTACCGACATGGGAACAATTGTTCTTAGACTTTACAATGAAACTCCATTGCATCGAGACAATTTCATCAAACTTGTGAACGAGCAGTTTTATGACAGTATCCTTTTTCACAGAGTCATTCAAAATTTCATGATCCAGTCTGGCGATCCTGATAGTAAAGTTGCGGAGGCGGGAGATGAGCTAGGCAGCACAGATCTTCCGTACACGATACCAGCAGAGTTTGGCCCAAATTTGTTTCACAAACGAGGAGCCTTGGGAGCAGCAAGAGATGGCAATCCAGCAAGAGCTTCTAGTTCCACGCAATTTTATATTGTTCAGGGTAGAGTTTATAGTGACAGCTTACTAGCTGTACAAGAGGGGAGGATCAATACTTGGCTTTCCATGAATCGAGTGGTAAATGATCCGTTGAACAAGGCGATGTTAGATCGTCGCGATCAGCTACGAGACGAAAATCCAGAATCCGACAGTATACAGCTCATATCCGACGCGTTGAGCGAGTTGGCTACTATTAATTTAGAAAGCAGCGAAAAATACAAGTACCCGGAAGCACATCAGGAGGTATACAAAACCATTGGTGGCGCCGCTCACCTGGATCAGAACTATACCGTGTTCGGTGAAGTGGTCAGTGGGATGGAGGTAATTGATAAGATAGCCGCCGCTGCTGCAAATGATGCTGATCGCCCCGTGGAGGATATTAAGATCATCACCGCTCGGTTAGTGGAGAACAAAGAATAATTGGCATCGAGTGAGGAATTTCAAACAAAGTATTTTTTTGACTTGTGGTTTAGGGTTGATGGCCTGCACAGATGGTTTGTGTCAAAAGAGGACAACGTCTAGCTTTATTATACACCTGGAAACAACAAGTGAGGAAGTTAAGATTACCTGTAGGGATGGCTGTGCTTGGAAACAGCAAAGCTACACCGTGTCTGGTAAGAAGTATCGAGCCATTAATCAACTAGGTATGATAACAATGCCCAAGAAGACAAACGAGGAAGAATTAGATAGTTCCAGTTTCCTTGTTACCATCAGTAAAACAAAGAAAGGGATAAAGCTGCAAGGCATTAAGGGGACAGCGTGGTCAAAGCTAATGGTAACATGCTACCAAGAGCAATGTTCGATGTTGATTGATAGGAATGGGAGTAGAAAGATTTAAATAGCTAGGAGAATCCACTTGATAAATAAGCAATAAAAAACCCGCTAACAAGCGGGTTTAATCTTTTTCAGCTTTATCTCAATTAAACTGCACTCTCTGCAATGTAGTCGTCTATCAATTCCTCCAAAATATCCAATGGAACAGCTCCGTTTTTGAGTACTACGTTGTGAAATTGCTTTAAGTCAAAGTCATCGCCCATTGCTGTTTTGGCTTTCTCTCTAAGCTCTAAAATTTTCATCATGCCAATTTTGTATGCACATGCTTGACCAGGCATCACAATGTAGCGTTCAATTTCTGTGACCACTTCTCCGGTCGTCATGCCTGTATTCTCGATCATGTAAGCAATGGCGTCATCCTTTTTCCATCTTTTATAATGGATGCCAGTATCGACCACTAGTCGGACCGCTCGAAACATTTCAGCCTGTAGCCTTCCGAGATTTCCAAAGGGGTCGTTTTCATAGAACCCCAATTCCCAGGCCAGTCGTTCTGAGTAAAGCGCCCATCCTTCGATGTAGGCTGTAAAGAGTCCCATTGTTCTGAAAATAGGCACCGATTCCAATTCTGCCTGAATAGCAATTTGAAAATGATGACCAGGAATTCCTTCATGGTAGGCAAGCGTTTTCATCCCGAATTTCACTGTTTCAGAGACATCTCGCAGATTGGCATAAAACACTCCGCCGCGTGAGCCATCCATGGCAGGACGCTGATAGTAAGCTCCAGCAGAACCCTCTTCTTTGAATTCCGGAACACGCTGCACTTCCATTTCAGCCTTTGGCCGCACATCAAATGCGTTATCAAGGTTGGCACTTATTTCATCCAGTATCTCATTGTAGCGCGCAATGACTTCTTTTCTCCCATCATCATTGTTTTGGTAGAGAAAGCGATCCTCTTTGTTTACAGCTTGAATCACTTCTCCAATTGCTTTGGTCGTGTCTGCATAGCCCTCACTAATCAATATGTCCCACATCTCTTTTTTGATGCGAGCTACTTCCGATAAACCAATTTGATGTACTTGTTCGGGTGTATAGTTGGTTGTAGTATTTTGAGCTAACTGGTATTGATAGAAGTTATCTCCATCAGGAAATTTCCAGACACCATCGTCGTCTGTGGCTTTGGGCTTTAACTCTTGGAAGTAGGTAATAAGCGAATTGTATGCACCAAAAACAGTAGTGCCGATCTCTTCCTCGACTTGCCTTTTGAAGTTTTCTCTTTGCTCATCAGTTAGATCAGCTATTTCGCTGATTTTGCTTTCGAAATTGGTATACAAAATATTCGTGGTCACTGGATCTTCGTTCGTGACTTCAATGTTAATTTCCGATTTTTCCTTTTGGCCAGTGAACCCAGTCATTTCGCTGAGTACACGATCGATCACAAACTTCGGCGGAATGATTCCTTTCTCTTCCCTTATTTTCAAGCCCTCCAGTATTTGGTCGAATTTTACACCGAAGAGGGATAATCGAGTTATATAAGCTTCAATATCACTTTCGTCCTCCAGTTTGTGAGCACTCTCCATCATGCTTGGTAAATTGCTTTGCACCCCAAACATTTGATTTACTGGATAGCCATGGTAGAAATAGTCTTCGCCTTCTACTTGATTCCCTAAAAACCAACCAAGAATCTTCGTGTTTAGCTGGTTTTCCTTTGACTGACCTTCAAAATCATAGCTTTGGAGCATGCTGTAGTTCTCCTTAAGCTGCTCAAAGTCTTCCCAATTTTTCTTATCGGATGCATCGCTCAATTCATCTTTGCTCATATCGTAAAGCACAGGAATTCCCAGCTGGGTAACCATTTCCGGGTTTCCTAAAGCAAATTCTAGAAAAATACGATCATAAAAATGACTGATATTGAGTGGCTTGAACCAGATCAGGTTCACTACCCACAGACTAAAGACTAGTAAAAGCAGAAGTATAGATCTTCCCACCCAAAACTTCCAGGTTCGTTTTTTCGACATAATTGCAATTGTTATTGAACATCTAAGCTAGAAAAGACCAGTAAAAAGACGAGCAAAATCGGTTTTTATTTTCTTTTGGCTATACACCCAAATAAAGCTAAAATTGCTCGTGAGCAAATCGTCATAGCTTGTTTGAATGGAAAAATTCATTGATGTAAAAAAACTAATCGCTAGCAAGAATGAAAAGCTGCTAAAGTGGCTGCCTCGCTTCGTGGTCAAATGGATTGAGCGCATCATTCATCAGGAGGAGGTGAACGAATTTATGTCTCGCCACCATAATGATGATTCAAATGCCTTTTGTAGAGCGATTGTAGAAGAGTTTAATTTGAAACTCAATCTAAGTGGCCTGAAAAATATCCCATTGCCACCACAGAGTATCATTTTCGCCAGCAATCATCCGTTTGGAGGTCTAGATGCGATTGCCATCGTTGATCTTCTCAAAGATGTACGGCCAGATATCAAATTCATTGTAAATGATCTTCTACTGAATTTGAAGACAATGAAAGATCGATTTATTGGCGTGAATAAGGTGGGGAAAAATGCAACTAAGTCGCTTCAGGTAGTCGAGGACCAATTCGCCAGTGGTCCCGCCACATTTGTATTCCCAGCTGGTTTGGTTAGCCGGAAAACAAATGGCAAAATCGAAGATTTGGAATGGAAAAAGACATTTGTCACTAAAGCAAAAAAGTACGGAAAGCCAGTGATGCCCGTACATATTGATGGTCGACTTACTCGGCGTTTTTATCGATTGGCTAACTTCAGAAAGTTTTTAGGTATTAAATTGAATATCGAAATGTTTTTCCTTGTCGATGAATTGTACAAGCAAAAGAACGTAAGGATTGACATTGTGATTGGGAATCCGATCATGTCAAACACCTTTACAAGTGAGCGTTCGGACAAGGAATGGGCGCAGTGGGTGAAGGAGAAGGTGTACGAACTTAAGAAGGCCTAACCGCCCGTATGGAAAAGAAACAAGAAGAAATCATAACTCCGATTGATCGTCATCTCATTGAAGGTGAATTGAATGAAGAGAGATATGTGCGAGAGACCAACAAGGGGAACAACAAAATATACATTGTTAACCATCACAATTCTCCTCACACAATGCAGGAGATTGGCAGATTGCGAGAAGTCTCTTTTCGATATGCAGGAGGCGGTACAGGCCTCAAAATTGATATTGACGAATACGATACATGCGAACGATGCTATGAACAACTAATAGTTTACAGTCCAGAGGACAGAGAAATAATTGGAGGATACCGATTTATCACCGGAGATAGAGCTTATAATTCTGAGACTCATGAATTTGACCTTTCAACTTCTCATTACTTCAATTTCACAGATCGAATGAAAACCGAGTATCTGGCTAATGCAATCGAATTAGGCAGGTCATGGGTTCAGCCCAACTACCAACCTTCAATCAATCCCAGAAAAGGATTGTTTGCCTTGGCGGGTATTTGGGACGGGCTAGGAACATTAGTTGTTAAATATCCGAACAACAAATACTTCTTCGGGAAGGTGACCATGTACACCAACTACAACAAGGAAGCCAGAGATATACTGCTTTCTTTCATGACGCACTACTTTCCAAATCGTCCTGAGCTATGCGAGCCAAAACCAGAATTCTACGCTGGGTTCGATGATACAATCTTTAAAAGCATTTTTGATTTAGAAATGCCGTACCAGGATGGATTTAAGCTTTTGCATAAGTCACTAAAGGAGCGAGGGGAATGGATTCCTGCCCTCTTCAATATATACATGAACCTTTCGCCAACCATGATCACTTTTGGAACGGCCCTTAATCCTGATTTCGGAGACGTAGAAGAAACTGGAATACTGGTGACGCTAGCAGACATTCACCAGGAAATAACCGATCGGCACATAAATTACTAGTTCAGGTCGATGTTGGAATAAGTGGTGTCAAGATGTAACTTTCACCTTAAACCTAACAACCGATGAAAGTTTCTAAGAAAATTCTAGCCTTCGCTTGCCACTTAATCGTCTTAATTTCTTGCCAAACAAATCAGCAAGAAGCAGATCTGATAATCACCAATGCTGACATTTGGACAGGCAATGACAGCCAGCCGCGTGCTAAAGCGATGGCTATACTTGGAGATTCCATCGTTGCACTTGGAGATAATATGGATGCTTGGAAAGGCGGTAAAACGAAAATTGTAGATGCAGATGGTAAATTCATCACTCCGGGATTCATTGATACGCATGTACATTTTCTATCGGGGAGCTATGGACTTTCTTCTGTTAAGTTGCGTGACGCTGCTACACCAGAAGAATTCACATCTCGGATCGGAAATTATGCAAGCACGGTTGCCGAGGGAACCTGGATTATGGAGGGCGATTGGGACCATCAACTGTGGGGAGGTGAATTGCCGCGGGCTGAATGGGTAGATCCTGTCACAACGAATCATCCAGTTTTTGTCACCAGGCTAGATGGACACATCAGTTTGGCCAATTCGAAAGCGATGGAGCTAGCCGGAGTTGATGCCAATACTCCTGATGTAGTTGGTGGCGAAATTGTTCGTGACGCCAATGGAAAACCAACTGGAATTTTCAAAGACAATGCACAGGGATTAATATTCAAAGCAGTCACACCCTCTTCGCCAGAACAAAATGATGAGGCAATCATTAATGGAATGAACTACATGGTTTCAAATGGAGTAACAAGCGTGCATAACATGGATTTGGGAGCTTCAACGGATATCATCGATACCTATGAGAGAATTCGAGATCAACAAATCATTCGTTTCTACATGGCTGTCGGTCTCTCGAACTGGACGCAATTACGAGACAAGGTAGAGGAAGAGGGACGTGGAGATAAATGGTTAAAAATTGGTGTGCTAAAGGGTATGGTCGATGGCGCACTTGGATCACATACTGCAGCTTTTTTTGAGCCTTTTGCAGACACACCGGACGATCGAGGCTTTTTTGTGATTGACGAGGACAGTCTGAATCGATGGGCTATGGAAGCTGACAAAGCCAATTTACAGTTGGCCATTCATGCGATCGGAGATCGTGCAATCAATACCCTTTTGAATGTGTTTGAAAAAGTCGCAAATGAAAATGGGCCAAGAGATCGGAGATTTAGAGTTGAGCACGCTCAACATCTTGCTCCAAATGATATTTCCCGTTTTAATGAGCTTGGAGTAATTGCAAGTGTTCAGCCGTATCATGCAATCGATGACGGCCGTTGGGCAGAGAAAGTCATCGGTCCGGAGCGAATTAAGACCACATATGCGTTCAAGTCCTTGCTGGATGCGAACACCATAGTTGCTTTTGGAAGTGACTGGGCCGTAGCTCCACCCACACCTTTAGAAGGAATTTATGCAGCCGTGACTCGTCAAACGTTGGATGGTGCCAATCCGGAAGGCTGGGTCCCTGAAGAGAAAGTAACGGTAGAGCAGGCCCTGCGAGCCTATACCGTAAATGGAGCCTATTCATCTTTTGATGAAAATATGAAAGGTATGTTAGCTCTTGGAATGTTGGCTGACTTTGTTGTCCTGGAGGAGGACCTGACTAAAGTTGATCCCGTCCAGATAAAAGACATGAAAGTTCTTCAGACATACGTGGGAGGAAAAAAGGTGTATGATCAAACAAACAAGTAAGAAGTTCACAACTTTTAGTTTGGATAAAATCAAAGGAATACTGATAACGCCAGTAACAACGTTTATTCTTCTGATTCCATACTCACTACTACTTGGCAAGGATTTACTGACAGTAGGTTTGTTCTGGTTTGTGATAACTCTCCTGATTGCGATCAATGCACCGATCTTAGTATCATCAAGAAAAAACCATCTATTGAAGTCCTTGACAGGACTGCTGGTCTTTTATGCACTTAATGGTGTTTATGATTTATGAACACTTTCAGACAGACCTTTTTCAGATCTTAAAGGTCAGTGCCGGAGTAAATGCTGTTATCGTAACATTTGTGATTTTAGTGAAAGACTATCAGCCTAGACATTCCTAGCATTCCCGAAAGAGTTCTCTAGAAACTAGAACGTTAGATTCAATTCAAATTCTTCTTCATAGATGGACTGGTAGATAATTTTAACAGAGATTCCAATCTGTTGATGGTTCTTCTTTTTTACTCCAAGAATTTTGAATTCTGTGTTTGGAGATAGCACCGTATTCTTTCCATAGTTCATTTGGGTCGTTGTGGCTTCCAGTAGGTCGGCAGCAGAAAGAATGCCATACCACTCTCGATGTACCGAGTCCTGGTACGTATAACTTATCTCTTGAATAATTGCAGGCCCTATTCCTCGGTTTGAAATGCTGACATTAAGGACACTGTCCTCATTTGTCACTAGCAGGAAATCCATCAGCGGTCTTACCGAGAGTTTGTTGTGGTCCTGCAAAATTTTGACTTGCCAAACCGCGACGAAAACGGCTGCTAAAGCGATAATTATGATTCCAATTTGAGACAGACGTTCGAGTTTATCAGACATAATTCTATTTAGACTTAATATTCGATATGATCAAATTTGCGTGAACGATGGAATTTTCTATGAACCAAATATTAGTTTTTAGCCCTCCGCAAATCACACCTGCCAGGTAGATCCCAGGTATGTTAGATTCCATCGTGTCAGGATTGTATATCGGGGTCTTGAATTCATCCGTGCCAATTTCAACGCCAATTCCCTCCAGGAATGAGAAATTTGGCTGGTATCCTGTCATGGCAAGTACAAAATCATTTTCTAACGCTAAGCTGCCATTTGGCGAATCAATGGTAATGGAGCGATCCTCGATCTTACTGATGTTTGAGTTGAAAAAGGCTTTAATAGACTCCTCTTCGATTCTGTTTTCTATGTCGGGCCGTACCCAATATTTCACACGTGGACTTATTTCTTTTTCTCGGACCACCATGGTCACAGATTTCGCTCCTTTGCGGTACAACTCTAATGCAACGTCAACGGCAGAATTTGCAGCCCCAACAACTGCGACATTCATGTCGTAGTATGGATGTGGTTCATCGTAGTAGTGCCTGACTTTTGGGAGAGTCTCTCCTGGCACATCAAGAAGATAAGGGAGGTCATAGAACCCGGTGGCTAAAACGATACTTTTCGCTTTGTATGTTTCCTTGCTGGAAGTCACGGTGAAGTTGTCGTCTTCTTTTTCAACTGATTTGACGTTTTCGTATAGACGCGTCTTCAACTTCCAGCTCGAAGCAACTCTACGAAAGTATTCCAATGCCTCGGCTCTCACTGGCTTTGGATTGTGAGAAATGAAAGGAACATTTCCAATTTCCAATTTGTCCGACGTGGAGAAGAAAGTCATGTTCTTCGGATAATTGTAAATGGAGTTTACAAGACATCCTTTGTCCAATATGACGTAGGAGAGATTTGCTTTTTCAGCTTCGATCCCACAAGCCATCCCAATTGGTCCAGCACCAATGATCAACAGGTCCACATTCATGGAGCGAAGGTAGTACCGAAGGTCAAATAATTATTCGCAAATTTCCAGCGTAAAGTTTCCGTTAACAAAGCTGTCATCGGCTCTGGCATCAATTCGTCCAGTTACCTGTGTTTCCGTTATCGACAAGATCTCAACGGCACCTTCAGAAGAAATAATGTTAAGAAAAGTATCGGGATTGAACAGCGTAACAGTTCTGCCGTCAAATGAGCTAAGATCAAAACTCAGTTCATAGAGGCCGACCGCATTTGGAATGGTAAAGAAGACTGTTACAGACTCACCCAAACCAAAGAAATCACAAACATCAGTCAGTTCTTCAGTGATATCATAGAAATCAACGGAGAGATCTTCTCCATCGTTACTTTTTTCTGCTGTGCCAGCTGCAAAAGTGAACGAAATACCATCAATTGTACCCTGTGCATTCTGATTGACGAAATCATAGCTAGGCCCGTCTGACTCATCATCTTTCGAACATGACATCAGGAATAGAAGAGAAAATGACAATAGAAGGGTGAGTGCGTTTTTTTGATGATTTTTCATAACTAGTCTAATTTTGTTCAAAGATAATTACTTAGCATTTTAATCGTAACGGTTACCTATTATAATGACAAAACTTGCAAAAGGTAACCTCGAAGTTTATCTGAGGCCCTGTTTCAATTCGATTTCTTTGATAAAAATTTCAGCTATCGGATATAGGTAATCGAACAGCTTGAATTTCGAGTCAGTCTTGGATTTGTTAAGGAGCAATGAAACGACCATCTTGTATTCTGGGAGAACGACAAGCAGCGACTGAGAGCCAACAGCTACGCCTCCATGATGAATAATCTGAACTTCAGCGTTCTCTAGAATCTTGGTTGAGTTTTGATTTCGCCAACCTAACGCATATCGTTGACTATTCTCAGAACCGTCAGATAGCGTTTGGGGAGTGGTAATCAATTTGATCGTGGCTTTACTTAAAAAACTGTCGCTGAGTAACGCTTCTCCAGCCTTTACAAGATCACTTGGTGTAGACATAAATCCACCGCCGCCCCATTTGTTGCTGAGATCCACCTCTGAAGAGATTCTAAACTCATTGTTTCGGATGTCATAAAATTCACTTTGTGTGGATGATTTATGATGTTTGAGGTTGGGTTGAGTGGACCTCATCGCGAGTGGATTGAGCACCTGACGCTTTATCAATGCTAGAAAGTTGGTGGATGCTGCCTCCTCCATTGCGTGGCTCAGTGCAGTGAAATTGTATGTGCTGTAAGCAAAATCATCGCCTGGTGGAAATAGGAGAGGGTCATCTTCGAAATCATGTAGGCTCTCCTCTACAGTGAAAAAGTATTTGTCTCTGTAGTATTCCCAAATAGGTAAACAAAGACAAACGGAATAGTTGCGAATTCCTGATTGATGTGATGCAAGTTGCCTGATGCTAATTTTTGGCTTCCTCTGAAAATGATTGGTATAGAATTGAATGGAAGAGTCTAGGTGGATCACCTTTTCTTCCAGAAGTCTACCTAGTGCCAGAGAGGTCAATGCCTTGGATGTGCTGCCGATTCGGAACTGAGTGCTCGTATCCGCGGGAATTTTCTCTTGAATGTCTTTAAGACCTAGTGCTTCGGACCAAACTGTTTTCCCATCAATACTTACTGCAATGGAAACTGCAGGAGCATTACTTACTCTGTGTATTTCACGAAGTTCGGCTCTTGCCGTCATAATCTCTATTAAATAGGTGTCATCTGCTTTCCCTTCGAAGGAGTATTCAAACAAGTCTGTTGGCAAGTTCTTCCATCCAAAATTGTAATCGATAATGTTCTGAAAGAGGAAATAGCACAGCCATAAAGGGCAAATAAGCCCAGTCACTAAACAGAGATTTTTCATGGTATTATGTGTTGTTGCGCTCGCTTCTTATAAAGTCTGAGGCCTTAAAAAGTAAGATTATTTCCAAGATAGTAGCGGGAATCAAGAGGATGTATCCGAGCCAAAAGAAAATTACTAGCAGAAAAAAGAAGCCAGCAGCTATCTCCATTATTCCTGCAGTTTTGGCAAGAACACCCATACCATCCTGAAGTCGTATTAAGCCAATGCCAATAAGCATTCCAATCACCCCCACGGTCATAGACTCACCGGCACCAACGAAGAGCAAGTTGTGATCACTTATTTCAAAATAAAGTGAAGCAATGTCAAAGGCGGTCATGTAAATGAAAATACCAATCATTAAGTACGCCGAAACTCTCAACAGGTAATTACCGAAATAACCTGATAGCCTAATCAAACCAAGCATAAATAGGATGTACGAGCTCAGGTATAGAACCTTTGTTGAAATATAAAACATGGTGTAAGTGTCAACATCACCGCTCTCAAATCTTCCGTACTCCAATGCGGCGTCTAAAAAACCTAACATGAAGTAAACAATCCCTGAGATCCATGCAGCATTTAGCCAACTTTCCAAAGAAGCTAGACTTCCACCCGATTGACTGCCGCTTATCTCAGATTTAAACGACTGAAAGTCTTCACCTAGTGCGGCCAGTAGAATCTTGACGGTGGAAGTTCTTGGTGTGACTTCACCAGATTCAATTCTTTGTATAGTTCGAACGCTCACGTTGCAAGCATCCACAAGTTCTTCTTGTGTCAGATTCTTACTCTTTCTAAGTTCAGCTATTTTGTGTCCCAAATCTGGTTGCTTCATTTTACTAAATTTTGACAATGCTAACGAAATAGTGCACTTTCAATCAAATAGTCTACTTGAAATTTACACGTCATTTACACGCCATTTGAGGCTAAGGGCTAAACGAACGCCATACGTAGTAAATAAGGTCGGGGGCGGTGGAATGTGTTTTGTCAAATGGTAAAGCATTGCCTCATTGGAAAATTGGATACCTGAGCTAAAACTATTTCTTGGATTGCTCATAAAAGTCTGTTACCAAATTCCTCATAATTACTAACTTCGAGGTTCGAAAATGTGAGGGAACTAAAATGAGTTTTCTTCCCTTTCTTACTCATAAAAAATAGTCGAAAAGTGAAAATCTTAGTTTGTATAACGCATGTGCCCGATACTACCTCGCGCATTGCATTTACCGATGGAAACACCAAATTTGATAAGAACGGTGTTCAGTTCATCATTGGACCATATGATGATTATGCTTTGGCAAGAGCAGTGGAGTTGAAAGAACAGTCTGGGGGAACTATTACGGTACTGAACGTAGGGGAGGCAGAAACTGAACCAACCATCAGAAAGGCATTAGCCATTGGTGCTGACGATGCAGTTAGGATCAACGCTTTTCCAACGGATGCTTTATTTGTTGCAAAGCAAATCGAAGCTGTAGCAAAAGAGGGAAGTTATGATCTGATTCTCATGGGTAGGGAATCCATCGACTTTAACGGAGGACAGGTGCACAGTATGGTGGGAGAGTTGCTTGGTATTCCTTCCGTATCTCCAGTAATGACTCTTGATGTAGACGGTACATCTGCGAAGATTACACGAGAAATTGAAGGAGGTAAAGAATACATGGAACTACCACTACCTTTTGTTGCTGGATGCCAAGAGCCAATTGCAGAGTGGAAAATCCCTAACATGCGAGGAATTATGAGCGCAAGAACTAAACCTTTAGAGGTGAAGGAACCAACTGGGGATGCTCCAAAAACCACAGTCAATTCCTTTGAACTTCCACCAGCTAAAGGTGGTGTTAAGCTTGTAGAGCCTGACAATATGGACGAGTTGGTAAATCTTTTAAAAAACGAAGCGAAAGTAATCTGATATGGCAGCATTAGCATTTATAGAAACCGACGAAGGAAAAGTCAAAAAATCCTCACTTGAGGCAGTAAGCTATGCTCATGCCGCTTCTGGTGATGTAGTTGCGATTGTTTTCGGAACAGTTACCAACCTAGAATCAGTGGGTGCAGCTGGAGCTAGCAAAGTACTTCATGTACAGGATGAGAAACTAGCGTCTCCAAATATCATGGCTTATTCTTCTGCAATTGCGGAGGCGATGAATCAAGAGGGAGCTGATCTACTGGTTTTAGCAAAAAGCTCACTAGGTGATCCTGTTTCTGCACGGGTGTCCATAAAGGTAGATGCGGCACTTGCAGCAAATGTGAGCGAACTCCCTGATACGGCTGCCGGATATTCTGTGAAGAAAAGCATCTATACAGGGAAAGCATTTGCACTTACTTCTTTGGAGGGAAGTAAAAAAGTTATATCAATAAAGAAAAATGCGATTGCGATAAAAGAAGATGGCGGTGCTGCTGAAGTGGTATCCTTTTCGCCTGCAATAAATGATGGAGATTTTACGGTTGTAACAACCAAAACAGAAAAAGCAGAAGGAGATATTTTACTTCCAGAAGCAGATCTGGTTGTGTCTGGTGGCAGAGGATTAAAAGGTCCGGAAAATTGGGGAATGATTGAGGAACTTGCCAAAACGCTTGGCGCTGCAACAGGTTGTAGTAAGCCAGTTTCTGATATGGATTGGAGGCCTCATCATGAGCACGTAGGACAGACGGGCATCAAAGTAAGCCCTTCGCTATACATCGCGATAGGAATTTCTGGAGCCATTCAGCACCTTGCAGGAGTCAATTCTTCGAAGTATATTCTGGTCATAAATAAAGATTCTGAGGCACCCTTTTTCAAAGCAGCCGACTATGGAGTAGTTGGAGATGCATTCGATGTGGTGCCGAAACTAACAGAAGCGATCAAGAAGGCGCAGGGCTAATGGCCAATGAAAAAATAAAACTTGAGATACTGGGACTGTCGTCAAGTCAATCTCAGTCAGGTTCCTTTGCACTTGTTTTGGGGGAAGTTGAAGGCAATAGAAGATTACCAATCATCATTGGCATGTTTGAGGCTCAGGCTATCGCGATAGAGATAGAAAAGATTGTTCCCAATCGCCCAATGACGCATGATCTGTTCAAAGCATTTTCTCATAATTTTGATATCGCAGTAAAGGAAGTTTACATCTCCAATTTGAAGGAAGGTGTATTTTTCGCTAAAATCATTTGTGAGCATGAAGGTAAAGTGTTTGAAATTGACTCCCGACCCTCTGATGCAATCGCGATTGGTTTGCGGTTTTCGGTGGATTTTTATACAAATGAAAGTATCCTGACTGAAGCTGGTATTGTACTTACCGACGAGTACGAAGAGGAAATGGCACATGTTGAAGCACCTGAAGAGGTAAGTATGGACGACATGCCTGTTCCAGAGCTGGAGAAACTTTTGAACGAAGCACTTGAAAGTGAGGACTACGAAAAAGCTG
>JBDWQX010000218.1:0-12651 GCA_039986395.1 Cyclobacteriaceae bacterium | reverse complement strand
ATGGTCTTGGCTCCAGGCACACGTCCTTTCCTTGCACCATGCGTAGCTTCAATAGCAGAGTAATACACTTGCGCCCTGCAGTCCACGATATCAACTTCTTCACTTTCAATTCCTGCCAGCACTTCTTCTTTGCTAGCAAGGAGATTCATATTGGGTTTTATCTCGAAACTTCCCTTCACCACTTCAGGAATTCTACTAGAAACTTTTCCGTTGATTGCTTTCCAGGCGACTAAGCCCCCGTCCAAAATGTACGTTTTGCCACCATGGCCTAGATAATCAAGGGTGAAGTAGAGCCTGGTAACAAGTGGTATCCAGTTTTTTGGAGTGTAGATAATTACATCCTTGCTGTTGCTTAATCCCTTGTTTTCCAGTACGTCTTTAAGTTCTTGATCCGTGGGTAAATCAAAGACCCTAACATCATCTTGATACGTATACTCTGACGGCTCTATGTAAATGGCTCCTTCAATGTGCTCATCCTTGTAGCCTTCTTCTCTTCCAATATGGAAGATTACCAGATTCCCGCTTTCCATTCTTTTTTGTACCCATTGCGCATCAACTAAGCTGCTTTTTTGAGCACTTAGGCCTGAGGTGATCAAGAGCATGGCGATGAAACTGAGATAAATATTTTTCATGACTTTTGAGTTTTTCACAAGCTTACGATGCTCAGAAATCAAGTAGCGTTATCCAGACGTTAACCTTGCCTAAGGAAATGTTAAAAGCGTTAAGAAAAGGTTAATTTCTACAAACAGCAGGGTTATGATCTTGCATTTCCCGTACTTTATATAGTCAATGAAAATCAATAAATACACACTTACCGGACTTCTTGGAATCGTCGTGGTGGCCTTGATTGTGTTGATCACTATTCAGTTCAACATTATTGAAAAGGATATCAAGAACAATCAAAGTGTAATGGAATTCTCTCTGCCCGGAATTCTCTCCGATCTATACAACAATATGCGGTATAACAAAGAATGGCAGAAATACACTGAAGATATCGATGGGACCCGTGAGATTCACTTTACTCGCCATTCGGAGCCTACTGACCCCGTTCAGTCGATTTTAAAAACAGAGCTGGACCAAGTGCTTTCTCTAAACTATCCAGAATTGGATTACCAATTGGATGGCTTTCAGTCCAGCACCTATGGGTGTATGATTCACAGAAATCATCGTCCTGAGTTACCCAAAGCACAAAAGGTACTCGACGCTGAAAATCACCTTTGTTTCTGTGGAATTCTGAGAAACACGTTCGACATTTCTTTGACCTACACCAACAAGGAAGAGGCTGCAATAGGAAAATCAGCACAAATTCTTCAAACAAGCCTGCTCTTAATTCTCGTAATTCTAAGTGCATTTGCTTACACCATTTATACCATTAGCAAGCAAAAAAAACTTTCAGACTTAAAACGCGATTTTATCAACAACCTCACACATGAGTTCAAGACACCCATCTTCAGTATTTCTTTAGCTGCCAAATCACTAAAGGAAAATGAGCCGATACGATCTTCTGAAAAAATGAGTTCTTACGCGGATTTGATTGGATCGGAAACAAAAAGGCTCCAAACGCAAGTGGACAAAATTTTACAAATGGCCTTGTTGGACTCTGGGAACCTTACACTGGACAAGAAAAAACTAGACCTACACGAATCTATTCAAAATGTAGCTGAGAGTTTCGATATGTTGATCTCTCAAAGGTCTGGAAAAATTACCCTGAGCTTACAAGCAGCAAATCATACCATTGTAGCTGACGAAACACATCTTAATAATATTCTGTACAATTTGATTGACAACGCTCAGAAATACTCTGAGGGGCCTCCAATCATCGAAGTGTCTACCGAAGATCAAGGAGAACAAGGCATATTACTTGTGATAAAAGATCATGGTATTGGTATTGAAAAAAAAGTGCAGAAGTACGTCTTTGATCAATTCTACCGTGCTGAGCAGGGAGATGTACACACCGTAAAGGGTTTCGGCCTTGGGTTGAGTTATGTGAAACGAATCATTGAATTTCATCAAGGTACTGTTGCTCTGAAAAGCAATCCAGGAAAGGGAAGTGAGTTCAAGATCTTTTTACCGCAAGCGTAATGAATAGAATACTGCTTGTCGAAGACGATCACAATTTGGGATATATTCTCACGGAGTATTTGCAAATGCACGACTTCAATGTAGACTGGTCAAAGAATGGTGAGGAAGGAGCAGAAGTTTTTAGTCAAAGGAAATATGATTTATGCATTCTGGATGTAATGATGCCGAAAAAGGACGGGTTCACACTTGCTTCGGAAATGAAATCTCTGCACCCAGAAGTACCCCTAATATTTCTAACGGCTAAATCGTTAAAGGTCGATAAATTAAAAGGATTCAAGGTTGGGTGTGACGACTACATCGTAAAGCCAGTAGACGAAGAAGAATTGATTGCACGAATTAGAGCAGTATTGAAGAGAAGCTCTTTTTCAAATACAGATCAATCTGATTTTCAAGTTGGCACTTTCACTTTCGACTCGAGCAAACAAGTTCTTGCAAGCGCGAATGAAACACAAAAACTCACGAAAAAAGAAAGTGAAATTCTTCATTTGCTTTGCAGAGCTAAAGGTGATCTCGTTGAGACCGATCAGATCCTGCGTGTATTATGGAACGGTAGCAATTACTTCAATCGTCGCAGCATGGATGTATTCATATCCAAACTAAGAAAATACCTAAGCAGCGATCCCGATCTTAAGATCAGCAATGTGCATGGAAAAGGGTACATTCTTGAAGAGCACAACTAGGGTCGAAGTTTATCCCAGCAATCTTCTATGATAGTTGATCTGACCCATATGATAGCTAAGATGACCATACAGATGGATGATAAATTGCGATTTAGTCATGGGATAGCCAAATGGCTGGAGTGGATACGGATCTGACATATCCTCTATCGAGACCCGTTCAAAGTAGGATGCCAGCATCTCTTTAGTTTCCAGTATGTTTGTCCCTAGTTCCTCCTTGGTCGCTTTGCCAGCAAATTCAAACTCTCTGTCTCGAACGTATTCTGTGTTATCCAGCGTAGCGCCAATAAAGTGTTTCAGATTTCCACATAGGTGAAGAAAAAGCGTTCCAGCAGAGTTTTTAATCTCTCCTTTTACAGCCCATATCAAATCTTCCTTTTTATAAGCATTGAGCTCTTCGCTCAATTTCTCAAGATCGCGCTCAAACAGCGCTGCGAGTTCAGACGGTAATTTCATAATCATTTGGTGATTGACAAGTGTAAATTATAAAGGTCTGAGGTCTTGTGTTTCAATTGATCGAGTAATTGCAACTTCATGCTGGCACTAATTCGACAATCCTCTTGAAAATCACGATTAATCACAGATATATCCAACTCTGAAACTAACCTTTCCACCGAACTAAGAAGATCGTATGGAAACTGAAACAACAAATTCACCTCTTCAAATATTTCTTTTCTTGAAGCTTTCTTTAAAGTTTCTTCAGTTGCTGCCTTATAGGCACTAATTAATCCGCCTACCCCTAGTTTAGTTCCTCCAAAATATCGAACAACCACCACCAAAACATTCGTCAATTCAAAAGACCTAATCTGTCCTAAAATTGGATCACCAGCAGAGTGAGAAGGCTCGCCATCATCATTGGCTCTAAAACTCTGCTGGTCCATTCCCAATACGTAGGCATAGCAATGGTGTCTCGCATCGTGAAATTCCTTTTTTAATTCTTCTAAGCGAAGCTTGACATCCTCTTCCGCAGAAATTGGAAATGAAAAAGCGAAGAATTTGCTTCCTTTTTCCTTGTATAGCGCATCAGACGAGTGTTCAACAGTAAAGAATTGACTCACAGTCCAGCCAGTAATTCTCTGGCATCCCTTCTAATTTGCTCAGTTTCGGCAAACTTGATAGCCAGATTTAGTTTCTCTCGGGCCTCTTCTTTTTTTCCCTTTAGTGCAAGAATCCTTCCTAAGCCCAGGTATCCTAACCCCTTGAAATATTCACCGTGATGAGTTATTTCATCTCCGTACAGCAGTCCTTGCCGATAGGCGAACTCAGCTTTTTCATTGCTCCCAATAATCATTTCCTCATAGTAGCCTAGAAATACATATCCTGCCAATTTATAGTACAAATTTTCGTGGTGCATTAAGGAATAGATGATCTCAATTGGAGCCTTTTCAAAATCTTGAGGATTTGCCAGTGATTCCAAATACTTTCCTTTAGCATAAAAATTATTTGGATACTTTTCTATGATAGTCCCCAAATACTCCTGTGCCTTTTTCGGTTTGTATTCGTATCGGAGATAGATGTAGCTCAAATAGACATAGGCTTCCACTTGACTGAGTACTGCAACCTCACAAGCCTCTTCGAGCTGCTTTAGTCCTAATTCGATGTCGCCACTTCTGAAAAACCACAAGAGCGGTTTGTAGATAGGGTGTTTCTCAGGGTATTTCTCTCTGAAGTAATTGTAAAGGCCAGTTGTAAACAGAAATTCCGAGTGCGTATCAACAATTTTGAAACCCTTTTTCATCAATCCGTAAGCCTTGTTTGCTTCCCCCACCGCCCGGAGATTATAATCTTGATCTGCATAGTACTCTGCTAACAACCCGTGTGAAGCCATCGCAAAAAACACCATTTCCGGGTCGTCAAGGTCTGGATCCCTGATTTCTGCCAACTCTATTGCATATAGAAGTTGATCTTGCATTTGCAGGAAAAGTTCTTCTGTAATTGTTGGAATATTCGACCAAAGCATCGTCATGGCCGTCATGAGTGGAACAACGGGATGTTCGGGTAACTTCTCCCCAATTTGGTTGATATAGAAGTAGGCAGAATCAGGGTCAGCATTGTAGATGTGATCTGCACCCCTTTTAACAAGTCTCTTAAGTGCTTGGTCTTCAAATACCTGTGCCGAAAGTGAGAAAGCAGCTACGAATAGCAATATGGTGGTTAGTTTCTTCAAAAATGATTTATCACAGAATTTATTGCACAAATCTTAGAGGCAAGATAATGTGGAGGGTTAGTTTATAAAATGCTTTATCTATTATTTTTAACACGTGAAAAACTCTTTTATCGTCCATACCTCAACTAATGCTCTTGATAACGATTTTCCTCTCCTTTATTTCAAAAATGAGTATTTAAAAACACAGGATCATCATAATTTAGTATGCTACCAAAATGATCATATTTTTCTACCGGTTGCATTGGACCAAGGTTTGGCAATTAGCATACCAAGAAGTCCATTTGGATCATTTTTCGTCAAAGAAAACTGCGAGCTCGACTCGTTTCTTTCCTTCTTTGATCAAGTAAAAATTGATTTTAAGAGCAGAGGTGTTTCGTCACTGCGCTTGATGCACCCACCCAAAATTTTCTCAAAATTCATAGACCAGAATTGGCTAGCGTCCGCAGGCTTTGCATTGGATTTTTCCGACATAAACCAGCATATTCCTCTAGGTTCAGATTGGGAAAGTAGAATTCATGAAATGCAACGAAGGAAACTAAGTACATTAAGAAATGAGGGGTTCGAATTCAAGAGAATGGATATTGAGGAGCTAGAAAAAGCACATCAGTTTGTGAAAGTTTGTCGGATGGCTCAGGAGTTGAATATCAATATTTCATACGATCTGTTAAAGCAGTTGTCAGACACCACGCAGGCCTACGACCTGTTTGCGGTCTTTCGAGAAAGCAAAATTTCGGCACTTTGTATTGCAGCGAGAGTAACAGAAAAGGTTGCCTACTACTACCTTCCAGCTACCAGTCCGATGTTTCGTTCACAGAGTCCAATGGTATTGTTGATTGCAGGAATGGTAGAATATTATCAGACTGAGGGTTTTGAGTCGTTTGACTTAGGAGTTTCTTCGGTCGAAGGAAAGCCTCAAGAAACACTCAGGGTGTTCAAGGAACGAATGGGTGCCATCGAGCAACAGAAAACTAGTTGGAAACTATCGATTTAAATGTCTGCTCCAGATGCTGAATCCAGACACTCGGCGAGTGCTGATTTACCACGTGATTTCGAATTTTTGCAGAATCAAATGATTCCAAACTCTCAGCCATTTGTGCGATTTTTCTAGCCAAATCTTGCACTTCGACCTCACATAGATATCCAGCTACATCAGTTACAAGCTCACTTGGTCCTCCACACTTCGTGGCAACGACGGGTTTTCCGCAAGCCATCGCTTCTACCACCACATTTCCAAATGTCTCATGTCTGCTCGATAAAACATAGAAAGAACACTTCTGCATTTCCTTCGCCGTCTTGTCACGAGAAAGCTCTCCAAGCCACGTTACCCGATTGGACAATCCCAGCTTTTCAGACAGGTTCATGTACTTCTTCAAAAAGCTGCCCTTTCCGGCAATTCTCAGCTTCACATCTGGCACCTGTGCCAAGGCTTCAAGCAACAAGTCTATCCCTTTTTGCTCTTCAATTCTCCCAACGGCTAAGACTGTAATTTCATCATCAGTCTGAGGTGTTTCCAGCTTAAACAAATCAGTATCAACGGGATTGTTTAAGGTCATGACCTTATCGAACCCATAGGATTCAACCTTTCTTTTAAGATCGTCGCTGGTGCAAATCAGTATTGCAGCTCTCCGTAGCGGTACATTCAGGATTGATTTTAATTGCCTATTTCCAGCGTCATACTGCGGAAAAGGAAAGGGACTCATCCTGATGGTCACAGTAAAAGGAATGCTATACTTCTCCGACAATGCACTGGCAACAAGTGCTGCTGGATAGCTTGCCTGGGCACTTATCACATCTGGTTTTCCAAAATCGGAGATAAACCGCTGAAGGTTTTTATCATTGGCCCTTATGATTCCATCAATATTCCCCCTTCTGATTCTTCTTGTCCACGTAAAGGCTCCGCTAAAGTATTCCTTGAGATTATCTGCAAGCTGAACCTCACTATCAGTGAATTTCCTGAAATACTTAATGATGGATTTGGGGTCTTTGCCTCTCAACAAAAAGGGTTCATCTCCCTGCCCCCATTTACTGACTCCCACAGACCAATTCTGACGTTCTCTTGCCATCATTCGGGCTTGTTCCTGATTGAAAATCCCATAGATGGGGTTAGAATCAGATGGATACCAGGATGGAATGATGAAAATTTTCATTTGCTTCCTAAAACAGTTACTCGAAGAAAAATTCCACCAATCAAATCACGAACTATCATTTTACTTTGGGCTCTAAAACCAACCAACCTAAGGACCCGTCCGGACCCCCACCTCGCCATTCTTGCATCAAACTAAACCAGTAACGTTTAAATAGACACATTCGTAGACTTCCAAAACGTATTGGAAAATCCTTCATTGACCGTTGCTGGCAGGCGATGAATTTCAATTCATAGATCTGATCAAGTTGCTCTGTAAAAGCATTTTTTACCTTCTCTCCGTGAACTTCAATAATCCAGTAACAATCATGATTTTTCCCAATCACACCGAAATTAAGGAACTCAATTTCCTCGCCCTCAATATCCATAACGATTAAACTTTGTGTCAACTGATCTAGGGAAGCAGGTTTGCATTCACCACGATATTCTATCGGTTCCAGTGCGTTCAACTGACATAACTCTTCAAGGGCTTTCAACGATTCCTTGTTACGTTCATAAGCCACAGCAGGAGCTTTCAAATATCTGGATAGGCCAGCGGCATAGTATCCTTCACCTGCTCCAACTATTACCAGTTGTCTAAAGTTGTAGTCGGTCAGTTGCATAATTATCGAGTGGAGTTCCAATTCATAGGTGCCGAGTATTTTCGGGAAATAAGATCCAGTAATGGAGTACTTGAGGTATTTCATTCCCTGAAAAGGGCCAGAATAAACGGATTGATTCGTATACTTGAGCAAGTATCTTTTGCAGTAACTTATTGGTCTTAGATTCGCTGGAATCAGATTTTTTAGTGTTAAAAAAAACGCGCGCAGTTGCATGAATCGACCCCTTGTATCAGTTGTTTGTTTGAGCCACAATCATAACGAATTTGTGGAAGAGTCGATTCGATCTGTACTCGATCAGAATTACGAAAACGTGGAGTTGATTGTAGTTGATGATGCTAGCACCGACGGGACCAAGGACAAAATAGAAGGTCTGCTCCGTGGCAGAAGTATCAAATTCATTTCGCTAACTGAAAACATTGGCAACTGTAAGGCCTTCAATATTGGGTTTCAACAAAGTTCTGGTGAATACATTATAGACCTAGCTGCTGATGATATTTTGCTGCCAAATAGAATTGCTAATGGATTGAAAGCTTTTGACTCTGACCTTGTCGGAGTCAATTTCTGCGATACATATCTAATCGATAGAGACGGAAAAGTTTTAGGAACACATTTTAAGCGAGATGAGAAGGGAATTCTACGGGTAGAAATTAAAGATGGAGATGTTTACCAAACGCTGATTTCAAAATTCTTCGTATCTGCCCCAACTATGATGATGAGAAGACAAGTGCTCGAGGACCTTGGAGGCTATGATGAAAATCTTAGCTACGAAGACTTTGACTTCTGGATTCGATCCTCTAGAAGTTGGCATTACCGATTTACGAACGAAATTCTGGTAAAAAAACGTCTCATAAAAAATTCACATAAGTCAAAGCAATTCCGATTTCTTTCAAAGCATCAGAAAAGCACATTGGAAGTGTGCAGGAAAATTAAGCAACTTAATAAATCGAAAGTGGAAAGTCTGACACTGAAAAAAAGATGCAGGTACGAAATAAGGAAGTGTTTGCTTCAAGGTAATTGGAAGCTCATTCCAGCCTTCTTCCTACTCGCAAAAAATTAATTCTGACTTCCAAATACTCTTTCGATGATTGAGCTTGCCCATGCAAACGGGTCCAATCGAATTTTCTTTTCTTCTTCTCCAATCAGAAAAAAAAGACCATCTATTGCCTTGTTTGTAGCATACTCATCCATGGTAGCAGGCAGATCCACATCGAGAAATTCATTCGGTTTGAGTGTGACCAACCCTCCTGCAGTAGAGTACTCATAATTCAGAAATCCTACAGTCGAGGTGTAAATTTGATTAGCACCTGTTGCATCCAAAGCACTCTTCATGTCAGGATTAAATGCAGTAAATAGTGCTGTGTTCGTTTGAGCGTAGAAGAAGTCCGTAGCTGCAGTTTCGTTTCCTTGAAGAATAGATAGTGCATCAGTTATACTCATACTTGTCAGCGCACTTCCGAAAATAGGCAAAGCTTTTGTAGCAGCAGATTCTGCGCCTCGATTCATGCCAGTTATCAAGTCATCAAACAAATCATTTCCATTATTCTCAACATCAACATACACGTCGTAAATGGTCGACAATGGGATGGTACCGCCCAAAACGCTTTCCGTCTGGATTTTGGTCTGCAAATCCGTTACCTCTTCCGGCAACAAAATCTTGATCAATTCATTTTTCAGATATCCATCAGCCGCAGATGCGGAAACCACTGAATTATCTAGTCCTATACTAAGTGCTTCTTTCAGTCCTTGCGTGATCTCCGCATCAGTCAATGGGCCAGGACCTGTTGCTTCGTCAAACAGTTCACAAGAAGTAACACCATAGATGACCAAAATTCCAACAACCAGATTTTTCATATGCTATAAACGAATGATGATACTCAAAGATATCACAATCCAGTTTTTTGATATGCTCTAGCACTGAATTATCGACCATTTGGTACAAAGACAGGACTAAGGAGCACCTGGCAAATCTTACTCTACTCGTATTTTAGAATTTTAGCAGGGTCCAAAGAAGCTACTTTTGATGTTTGATAGCCAACCGTAATCAGTGCAAAAAGAGAAACAAGCCCAAGAGAAAGGACAAGAACCAACCACGGAAAATCAATTCTGTATGCGTAATTGTCAAGCCAATCATTCATAAGGAAATAGATCATCGGAAAACCCAAAATGGCAGAGACACCTATTAGCGAAACAAAGCCCTTGTAGAAAATGTAGATGATCTGTCTACCAGATGCTCCAAGCACTTTCCTCACTCCAACCTCCTTTGATCGCTGCAATGAAATAAAAGATGCCAGTCCGTACAATCCCAAGATTGCGATGAAAATTGCAAGCGTCGAGAAAACCAAAAACACTTCACCAAATCTCTTGTCCTGATCATATAGAAGTTCAAACTGATCTTCTAGAAAAATGGTGCTAACAGGAGTTTCGGGGTAAAACTCACCATAGGACTCTTCCAGAAATTCAATTCCAGCTAAGTAACTAGCGGGCTCAAGTTCTATCACTAGCTTTCGAGACCTTACAGTCGGAAAGTAAATAGTCGGTTCAACCTGGTTCTTCAATGTTGTGCGATTGTAATCTTTAACAATTCCGACAATGGTGTAATGGTCTTCGGGATCCTGTCCCCATTGGATTTTTTGATTTATCATCTCAGCTAAATCGGGAATACCAAATCGTTGTAAAAACGATTCATTGACCATTACAGCATTTGAATCTGACTTGATCTTTCGGTCAAAATTTCTTCCCGCTATTAGCTCCATATCCACGGCATCCAAAAAACCCGCATCATTGTATTGATGATAGGTAGTGCCATCGAGGGGATCTGTATGTCCAACAATTCTAAATTTTGATGAAGTCGCATTGATGTCCATCGATGCACCCCCAGGCAAGTTGGAAGTAGCTCCTACCGCCTGAATAGCAGAATGACTTTTAAGGGTTTCCTTAAAAGAGTTGAGTCGACTTATGTATTGATCGTACTCCTCTTGTGACTTGGCATCTGATCTGGGCACTTCGACACTGACAACCTTATCTATAGAGATACCTATGTCACGTCCTTGCATATAACTTACCTGCTGATAGACGATGAAGGTCGCCGAAATTAGAACTATTGACGCCGCAAACTGGACGATCACCAGACCCTTCCTCATGTTGACACCTTGTTTTGAAGTTCTGAACTTGCCCTTCAAAACTGAAATAGGTCGAAAACCCGAAAGCACCAAAGCAGGATAAAACCCAGACAGAAATGAGCCTACGATCCAGAAACCAGCCAGAGTCAAGAGAAATGACAGATTGTTCCAAACATGCCCAATAATCTCTTTCCCGATCAGATTATTGAAGAGAGACAAAAACGTTTCTGCCAAGACCAAAGCCATGAGTGCACCAAGCAAATTGACAAGCACAGCTTCAACAAGAAATTGGCCAATCAGTTGCTTTCTAAATGCACCAATCACTTTCCTCAAGCCCACTTCTTTCGCTCGATCTAAGGCTCTGGCAGTGGATAGATTTACGTAATTCACCCAAGCAATGACTAAAATAAAAATAGAGATAATAACAAGAAACCTAACCGACTGTTCGCTTCCCAGCACCTGTGCCTCATAAGCAAAGTCTGACTTTAGGTAGATGTCCTTGACAGGGTGTATATCTAACCTCGTTTCATTGTCTTCGTCCACAAATTTCTTGGTGATACCTGCAAGTTTTTCATCCAAACTGCTGAGGTCTGTTTCCTTTTCCAGTTTCAAGAACACATAGTAATTGTTCCAGTCCCAATTCTTGTAGTCGTGTGCTTCAGATAGCTCCAAGGTTTTATCCGAAATCAAAATATCAAAACTATAGTGCGTATTTACAGGCAAGTCCTGAACAATGCCTGTTACTGTCACTGTTGACTTCTGAGGAGCCAGAAGTTCTAGCGTCTGCCCCATTGGATCTTTGTCGCCAAAGAACGCTTTAGCTCTGCTTTCTGTCAATACCACTGACAGTGGATCGTTGAGCATAGTTTCTGCGGAACCTCTTATTATATCGTAATCAAACAGTTTCAGGAAGTTTGAGTCAGCAGTTATCACATTCTTCTCTCTAAAAATAGAAGTACCCAATCGAATGATTAACTCATCGTAAGGCTTAGTAACTGTGTGTTGAAGTACTTCGGGAAGTTCCTGACTCAAGACTTCCCCAACTAAGTAAGAAGACATTGCATCCTTAACTCCATCCTCTCCATCAATCAGTTCGACGTAGGAAACGCGATGGAGCTGGTCAGCATCTGTATGAAAAGAATCATAACTTTTCTCAAATTTGATATACTCATTGATGAGTAAAAAGCCTGACAGGCCAATTGCCAAACCAATTACGTTGATTGCGGTAAACATCTTGTGTCTCGCAAGATTCCGTACACTTACTTTAAAATAATTTCTAAACATACCTGTGTCCTTTATAATTGAATTTTGAGTTATCGGTCTTAGTAATGAGAGTCTGAACAGAAGAATTACATCGATCAAATAAGAGAATTGAGCAGTCTTTTTTCTATTCTCCAAATGATCGTTAAACAGTTCTTCCAAATCCCCTTTGATATCTGGATAGAAGTCTGGATGACAGTACCATTTAAATGCGATGTCGGCGATGCGTTTTATCATACCATCTTTAGATCCAACGCTACTTTCGGAATTGAATTCCAAAGTTCCACTCTAACATCTTGTGAGTATTGCAAGGCCTCCTTCCCGTAGGCGGTGATTGTGAAATATCGCTTTGGCTTCCCTCCTCTCTTTTTATCCGCCTCTCCTGTTCGGCTATCCAAAAACCCCTTCTTCTCCATTCTTCTCAAAGCGGATTGCAGGGCCCCAACACTCACCTTCCGTTTCAGTCTTGTTTCTATTTCTTTCTTGACAGCAACTCCATATGCTTCGTCGAACAGGACGCCAACTGTCAGCAGCACTATCTCCTCGAATTCTCCTAGTTGAAATTTTTTCATATCAATTCTGTTTCTTCACTTCATTTTTG
>JBDWQX010000217.1:0-5503 GCA_039986395.1 Cyclobacteriaceae bacterium | reverse complement strand
TTCATCGGAACTTTCTGACTGAATGGTCAAAACATCATGCGGCCCTTTAAAGAGCTTTTCCTTGACAATGCCCGAAATATTAAAATCAAGCTTGTTCTTGACGACAATGTTCTCTGGCCGAATACATAGGCTGAATGTCTGAGGAAGATTTGGCAAAGTAATGTCTCCAAAAGAAGTATGTGCTTTTTGCCCGTGATTGGTACCACTGAGAATCACACTTGCCCCAAAGAAGTTAGACACATATTGGGATGTTGGATTCTGATAGATTTCAATTGGATCACCGACTTGGAGAACTTTACCTTGCTGCATTACGACCAGTTTATCCGCGATCAGAAAGGAATCGAATGCTTGGTGACTCACCATGATCGTTGTGATGTTTAATTCTTTCAGTAGATCAAACACTTCTTTCCTGATCTTTTCTTTTACCAATTCATCCAGGCTGCTAAAAGGCTCATCAAGTATTAAGAGCTTAGGATCAATACTTAGTGCACGTGCTAGTGCCACCCGTTGTTGCTGCCCTCCAGATAGTTCGTGCGGATATCTCTTTTCAAATCCCGTCATCCCCGTCATTCCCAATAGTTCAGTCAACTTTCTGGAGTCTTTCTGCTCCTTGGACATGGCGAAAAAAATATTCTTCTCTACGGTCAGATGAGGGAAAAGAGATAGATTTTGAAAGACAAATCCGAACCTTCTTCTTTCTGGCTTCCAGCGCGAAATGTCCTTCCCCTCCAAAAAGATAGCACCACTGTCTGCGTTTTCGAGACCACCAATAATTCTCAACAATGTGCTTTTTCCGCATCCACTTTCGCCTGTCAGTGAGAGTATTTCCCCTTCCTTTACCTCAAAGGAAACCTGGTCAACAGCTGTAGTCGCACCGTAAACTTTCCTTATGTTTTGAACTTTGAGCACTCTTACTTTAATATTTTGTTAAGAAAGTAGACCGGAACTGAGCTTACAAAAATAACAAGTAGGCTGGAAGAAGCTGATTTTGGAGCCATTTCATCCTTGGCATATTGAAATGCATTTGTAGCTAGTGTTTCAAAGTTGAACGGTCGTAGTATCAAGGTTAATGGAAGCTCTTTGGCAATATCGACAAAAACCATAATGAAGGCACCAATAAGTACCGGTTTCATGATAGGAAGGTGCACGCTGATCAAGCGCTTCATGGAGTTTTCGCCTAGAGAGCTTGCGGCATCATCAAATTGCAGCGGAATCTTATCAAAGCCGGCATCTGTTTGACCATAACCAACAGCGAAGAATCTAGCCGAGTATCCGAAAACCAAAGCGATGATTCCTGAGTAGATCCAGTTGGGATTGATCCAGACAACAAGTGTGACGATCCCGATTCCAATTACGGCTCCTGGAATCGCATATCCCAACATGGAAAGTTTTGAGAATGCCTTCGAAGACCAATGTTGGCTAGTCAATCTGTTCGAGTAGGATAAGATAATTGCAAACAACAGAACTACTAATCCTGATATAACACCTAAAATGGCGGTGTTTCCCATAAACCTCAAAGATTGTAACCACACATTAACAGTACTTGCAAGGACAGACCACCATACCATTTGAGCTACAGGAACGATGAATCCGAAAAATACTGGAATGACACAAATGCTAAATGCGAGCCATTTGTGTCTGAAGGGTATCCGGGTCAAAACACGATCTTCATTGTCACTACTAGTTTTTCTGCCACGCTGTATGAGTGTGTCCAACCCGACTAGAATTATAATGAAAACCAAGATGATCAGCGAGAGAAGTATGGCTGTTTGAAGGTCACCTAGAGCAAGCCATGCTCTAAAGATTCCTGTCGTAAAGGTGGGAATTCCGAAGTACTGAACTACCCCATAATCGTTGAGTACCTCCATGATCACGAGAATTAGACCAGAGAAAATTATTGGCCAGGATAGGGGAATGGAAACCTTAAAGAATGTCTTTGTAAGTGACTGTCCTAGCGAGCGAGACACATCAATCAGAGAAGCTGACTGGAGCATAAATGCAGATCTGGCTGCTACATAGACATACGGGTACAGGACTAAACCCATGATAAGTATAGCTCCCTCATGATCCATGACATCCATGTAGTAATCGGTGCCAAGGGACCGAAGCAAAATCCTAACCGGACCGGCATAGTCCGTTAGGCCTACGTAGGCGATCGCGTTTATGAAGGTAGGAATGGAGAGGGGTAGAATGAGAATCCATTCAAAGTGCTTTCTAAAAGGAAATTCGAATACAGTGACCAACCATGCTGTACTGACTCCTATGATAAGGGTCACAGTACAAATCCCCACCAAAAGAATGGAAGCATTTTGAATGTACAGAGGCAAAAGTGTAGGAAATGCTTGGTCCCAACTCTCAGCCTCAATAGAGAATGAAGTACTTACTACAAATATGATCGGGAGAAGGAGAATGAGTACCGTGAAGGCCCCCAGAACTTTCCAACCACTATGCGATGGAAATCTTAGTTCCACCCAACTTCTTCGAATATCTTAACCGCTTGTTCATTCAGATCAGTCTTCTTGGCATAGTCCAAGTTGTCAATTTTGAATTCACCCCACGATGCAATTGTTGCATCTGGAGAGACGTTCTGGTTCACTGGATACTCAAAAGAATTTGATGCATAGAATTTTTGATTTTCATCATTGGTTAAAAATTCGATGAACTTAATTGCATTCTCTTTGTTCGGAGCGTACTTAGTCACACCAATTCCACCAATGTTGATATGGCCGCCTCGACCATCTTGATTTGGAAAATATATACCCACTTTTTGCCCAGCCTTTACTTCTTCTTCATTTTCTGAGTTGAGTAAGAGACCAACATAATAGGTGTTTACGATTGCTACCTCTCCCACTCCCGAGGCAATCGCCTTAATTTGATCTCGATCACCGCCTTTTGGTTCTCGTGCCATATTCTTTACGATACCAGCAGCCCATTCTTTTGCTTTTTCTTCGCCATTGGCATGGATGATGGAAGATAGCAGTGACTGATTGTAAGAACTTCCTGATGATCTAATGAGAATTTTCCCAGCCCATTTTTCACTTGCCAAATCTTCGTACGTGCTGAGCTCTGATACATCCACGTCTTCCTTATCGTAGGCGATTACTCGTGCACGATAAGCAATTGCATACCAGTAGTTTTCCTCCTCAATAAATTTTGGTGGATTGCTTGTATTTGCTTCCGCAGGCTGTAGAAGACCTTTCTCCTTTGCTCGATTGAGTTTCATAGCATCCACCGTGATGAGAACATCAGCAGGAGACTTCTCACCTTCAATTTCCAGTCGGCTGATCAATTCATCGGCTCCAGCCTTTACTAGATTTATTTTGATACCAGTCTCCTCAGTAAATTTTTCAGATAGAATTCGGTCTGCCTCATAGTGTCGATTCGAGTAGACATTCAACTCGTCGGACACAGTTGCATTTTGCTGCTGTTGATTACCTGAACTTGAGCAGGCAACAAGTAAAACGGCAATAGCTAGTGTTGATAGTAATTTCATCATGCCGTAAAATTAACTATTTAGAATAAATCTAAATAAGAAAAGAAGCATAAAAAAAGGTACCCCGCCACGAGGTACCTAATCACCCTAATCACACGCTGTTCCTGACAGCGGTAGAATTCTTAGTTTACTTTAATATGGTTGAAGGAAGTTTCCAATATTTTCTCATAGTCGAGCCCTGTTTCCCTCATATCATCATCACAGGATTCGTAAAACCAATTGATAACAACGTTTGCACCGCTACGTCGGTAGGTAGCCAATTTTTTTAAAATGTTGAAAAGGCACTTTGAACTGCTTGTGTTAAAATATTCCAGAGCAAAATTTGCTGTTAGTTTATTAGTCCCCTTTTCAAATGCAGTTTCGATTTCTTCAATTATTGGATAGTAAAATTTTTGTGGAGAACTGGGAAGCGATCTACCCTTAAACTCCATCATACCTGACTTTGAATCAAAATGAAAAAATGGCGTGATGGGTGTTTGTGCGATCCTCAATTCAGTCTCTCTCATCCTTAGCTTTTGTTTGGTTGAATAACATTGACAAATTGAATACATTCTCACGACCCGCTATGTGCGGGATTCCGTTGAATTTAATTTGAGCAAAATACCTAGTAGATACTCTGTACAAATTCCTAAAGTACTTGGGTGGAGATCAGAATGAAGATAATTGGGGTTAACTTTATTCTCATCTTTTTCAAGAAGCCACTTTGAGTACCATAGCAATTTCAGATTCCGATACTACCCATGAAGATCTGCTGAATCAACTTTCAGTTGGGATTTTGCGAGTGAACATGGACGGAATTATTTCATTTGCGAATGAATGTAGTGCAGAAATATTAGGGCTGAAGAGAAGCGAGTTAGAAGGGTACAGGTATTTTGATTTGGGTCTAGAGCATGTAAGTCAAAATGGCTTACCAATTGATGAAAAAAACCTTCCGCTTTTCAAGGTATTAAGTACTGGAAGGGCCTTGAAAAACTTTGTTGTGGGAGTGGTCGCAGAAAAACAAACCGTATGGCTTTCTGGGAATGCTTCTCCATTTTATGATCCTCAACAAGAATTGGTAGGTGCCTTGTTAAGTTTCAGTGATACAACCGATAAAGTTCTATTAGAAAAGGAAAATGAAGAGGAGGCTAGGAAAAACCTGCAGCTGAGCGAGTCTGTGCATGCCGTGTTTTGGGAGTGGTCGTTGAAGGAAGATCGGATGATTTTTGTTGGTCCCAGAGTAACAGAGATGCTCGGGTACACGGTTGAGGAAAGATCTGTCAAGGGATTTTGGGAACGTAGAATACATCCTGATGATAAGGATTGGGTGATTTCGTTCCATAAAAACCAAGTAGCTCAGGGAAGAAGCCATGAATTTGAATATCGATTTGCGAAGAAGGATGGTGAGTATATCTGGATTAAAGATATCATTGATGTTTTCGTGGAGAATGGTACCCCCGTTTTACTCAAAGGTTTAATGGTTGATATTTCTCGTCAAAAAATCATTTCTCAAAAACTAAAGGAAAGCGAGGCACTCAAGCAGGAAATACTAAACTCATTGGAAGATGCAATTCTGGTGGTTGATAAGGATGGAACAATTATCAGTATCAATAAACGATTGGAAATCTATCTGAAAAAGTCTCCATATCACGATGTTAGAATTGGTGGAAATGTATTCTCCTTCGTTGATTTTTTTGAAGAAAAAGATCTTATCCAATCTGGATTCGAAAAAGTGCTTAAGAGGACTGCAACTTTTTTTGATTACGAAACCAAGCTTGCAGACGATAAGTGGTATAACCTGAAAGTTACGCAGCTGAAGACTCCATATGGGGCTGTGATATCTTGGCAAAATATCAATACTAGAAAAGAAATTGAAATAGCTCTTGAGAAGTCGCTGAAAAAATACCGGAATATCTACAATCGCGCCCCTGTAATGATGCACTCAATTAACTCAAAAGCCGAGATAATGAGTGTAAGTGATTTTTGGCTTGAGAAGATGGGGTATGAACGGAAGGAAGTGATTGGAAAAAG
>JBDWQX010000216.1:0-31587 GCA_039986395.1 Cyclobacteriaceae bacterium | reverse complement strand
GAGTCACTATATGCTGGAGCACACAAAACCCTAGTCGACGCAGGCGTCACCCGTGACAACATTGAGCGAATGGATGTTCCTGGAAGTTTCGAACTAAGCTTAGGTGCCCAATGGATGGCGGAGCGAAAGGAGCTGGATGCTGTAATTTGCCTCGGCTGTGTAATCCAGGGAGACACCAAGCATTTTGATTTCATCTGCGATGCAGTTGCGAATGGAATCACCAATGTAGGGCTGAAGTTTAACAAACCTGTCATTTTTGGTGTCCTAACAACAGACAATATGAAGCAAGCATTGGATCGAGCTGGAGGAAAGCATGGAAACAAGGGAGATGAAGCTGCAGCCACCGCCCTGGGAATGCTGGCTGTTAAGGGCTAGTTGACTACTGACCCTTGAATTCTAAACCAGATGGTATCCTTCAACATAATCTTTTGGTAGCCATCAATTTGATATTCGACGATTTCACTATTTTCTAGTTTTAGGTTGATGTCACGATGATGAACGTAGACATCTTTGTCTTCGTGAATGATTGCTTGAATTGAATTGATCTTTCCATTTTTTGATGCAAAGGAAAACTTCTTCAACGCCCCGCTTTCACTGCTTTTGAGTGCTAATGTTGTTAGGTCGTCTGAATCATCTCCGGCAAAGCCTCCGACATACTCGGGCTGGTTGGGGTTAATCTCCTTTAAAAAAGATAACTCTGTTCTCCAGTCAAGAGAGTCCATTGCTAGTTCTTGAGATTCACTTTGTCCATCAAGCCACACTTCTTTTACCAGCGACTTTTTATACAGTAAATCAAACTGTGTGGTTAGGAGAGAATCAATTTCCACATAATTGGAAACTGTATCCAAATTTGGCTGCATTCCACAACCAGCAAGAAACATGATCGAAGCGATCCCTACAATTTTCAAACGTTCAAGGTGACTCATTTCAAATTAATATTTTCCCTGTCATTTCCTCTGGGATGGCGATTCCCATCAATTTTAAAATGGTTGGGGCCAAATCACCAAGTTTACCGCTTTTCAAGTTGCCGCTAAACTCTTTATCAACCACAATGAAAGGGACAAGGTTCGTCGTATGAGCAGTATTTGGACTTCCATCAGGATTGAGCATGATGTCAGGATTGCCGTGATCGGCTATAACGATGGTCAAATAATCATTTTCCAGAGCCGCATTCACAACAGCTTCAGTACACTTGTCAACTTCTTCGCAGGCTTTTACCGCCGCCTCGAAAACACCAGTATGGCCCACCATGTCTGGGTTGGCGAAATTCAAGCAAATGAAATTTGCTGCCTCTGAATTAAGTTCTGGGATAATTTTATCACGAATGTCTGCAGCACTCATTTCTGGCTGAAGATCGTAGGTAGCCACCTTTGGCGATGGGCAAAGAATCCTAGTCTCACCATCAAATGGCTCTTCACGTCCACCTGAAAAGAAGAATGTAACATGAGGGTACTTTTCTGTTTCTGCGATTCGGATTTGCTTTTTCCCTTCTCGCTCAAGCACTTCACCTAAAGTCTTTACGAGGTTGTCTTTATCGTACATGACATGGACGTTCCGAAAGGAATCATCGTAGTTGGTTAGCGTCACGTAATGAAGATTCATTTTGTGCATTCCATGCTCTGGAAAATCCTCTTGTGTTAGTGCTTGCGTTATTTGTCTACCTCGGTCTGTTCTGAAATTGAAACATAGCACAACATCCCCGTCCTGCACCTTAGTATCTGAGCAAATAATAGGCTTTACAAACTCATCCGTGATTCCATCGTCATAGGATTTGCGAAGTGCACTCAACGGGTCATCTGCTTTGTCACCGACACCATGTACCAATGCATCATAAGCTAGCTTGACCCGTTCCCAGCGTCGGTCGCGATCCATTGCATAGTACCGACCCGTAATAGAAGCAATCGATCCAGTGGATTTCTCCATGTGATGCATTAGATCGCTGAGGTAGTCCACGCCTCCCTGTGGATCGGTGTCTCGACCATCAGTGAATGCATGGATGTGAACGTTGCTAATCTTTTCTTCCGCTAAGACATTAAGCAAACCTTTCAAATGATCTGTGTGAGAATGTACACCGCCATCAGAAAGTAGACCGATCAAGTGTACAGCCTTGTTCTCCCTTTTTGAATAGCTTATAGCATTTTGAAGGCCATGGTTCTTTCCTATCGATTTATCCTTCACAGCATTGCTGATTTTGACAAGATCCTGATACACGACTCGACCAGCCCCAATGTTCATGTGACCAACTTCTGAATTTCCCATCTGACCTTCAGGTAATCCCACCGCAAGTCCAGAGGCTTCTAATGTGCTGTGCGGGTAGTTTTCAAGCATTTGATCCATAAACGGAGTACTCGCAGCATCAATTGCCGAAACAGATTTGTCCTTGGCGATTCCCCAGCCGTCCAGAATCATTAGGAGTACATTCTTGTTCATGTGCTTTTATTCATTTTCGGAAGTGATCTAACAAGAATTATTTTATCATGGACCAGTAAGTCCCAATAATTAAAGACTATTAAGGTCTTCCTAGCGGCAAATATAAATGTGTGTGCTTTGATGTCGATCTTCGAATAAGTAAATTCGGCATGGTTTTAGTTCAATTCAGCGAGCTTAACTTTTTTATCATGAAGTATCTACTTGTTTCTTTGTATTTATTCTTCGGCCAAGGTGAAGATGCGACAATCAGCGAAATTGGCACGGCCTTAAAATCTGGGAGTTCCAAGGAGCTTATTAAATATTGCAATGAAACAGTCGAAATCAAGATCGATGGGCAAAGCTCAAATTATAGCCAAGCTCAAGCAGAGGTAGTGTTACGAAATTTTTTTACAAAAAACCCATCCAAAAATTTCTCGTACATCCATCAAGGGTCCTCTCCCGAGGGTCTAAAATACAATATTGGAAGATACGTACATGATAATGGAACCTACAGGGTGGTCATGTTTATTAAAAAAATTGGGGATAATTACCTCATCGATACTTTGAATTTCAGTCAGGAGTAACTTATTTCGCTGCCTCGTCGTCTTAATCGCCAAAATGAATCCACCATATCTCACCGATAGGAATATCAGGAATTTTATAAAAAATGCCCTTGCTGAGGATATTGGTGACGGGGATCACTCGTCAATTGGTTCGATTCCTGAGAAATCTACAAACAAAGCCCATTTGCTTATCAAGGATGAAGGCATGATTGCTGGCTTGGATATGGCTCAGCGCATATTCAGCTTTGTTGATAGTTCTTTGGAAATTCAATTCCATAAAGGAGATGGCGACATGGTTGAGAATGGAGAAATTGGGTTTATGGTCTCGGGGAACTCCAGGTCAATTTTGTCTGCCGAGCGCCTAGTGCTTAATTGTCTACAAAGAATGAGCTCGGTGGCAACCTACACCAATCATATGACGAACCTTATTAAGGGGACCAGGGCACGACTGCTTGATACCCGAAAGACAACACCGCTCTTCAGGCTGGCTGAAAAATGGGCAGTTGTAATAGGCGGAGGCGTAAATCATCGGTTCGGTCTCTACGACATGGTCATGTTGAAGGATAACCATGTAGATTTTGCAGGCGGAGTGAAGAAAGCAATCAAGGACACGGTGAAATACCTGACAGAAAATAAGCCTGAGCTGAAAATTGAAATTGAAGTTCGAGGTCTCACGGAGCTGGCGGAAGTCATTGAGGTGGGTCAGATACATCGGGTAATGCTGGACAATATGCTGCCTTCTGAGATTAAGCAAGCCATTCAAATGATTGGCGGTCGCTTCGAAACGGAGGCATCGGGGGGTATTACTGAGAAGAACATTGCCGAGATAGCGGAGACAGGAGTTGACTTTATCTCGGTTGGAGCCCTCACCCATTCCTACAAGAGTCTTGATATGAGCTTAAAAGCTTTTTAATAGTCAAGAATCATCCCATTTTTGCGGAAAGAATTTTTAATCCATGATCGTCCGAACGAAGAAATACAAACTTCCTACAAAAAAATACATTGGAATAGCATTCAAGGCTGTTTTGAAGCAACAATGGTGGGTGCTTCCAATCTATCTAACCATTTGTGCTGGCTACCTGTGGATCCCCAACGCTTGGTGGATCATTGGAGCTAGCATAGCACTTGTACTCTATCTTCTCTTCTGGCTGATTCAGTTTGCGGGTGTTACGCAGCTCGAGCAGGGAAAATTTATGTTTGAAAAACTCTCCTACGAAATCTCGTCACAGCAAATCATGCTAAAGGTTAGTGCAAATCAAGGAATGCCAATTAAGTGGGATCAAATCAAGCGAGTCATGAAGAGGAAGGACGATTTTGTATTCTTTCTGAGCAAGGCACAATTGATCCATCTTCCATTCAAAATTTTCAATAACAAAAATGAAATCAGCTTCATTGAAACGGTCCTGAAAAGGAAAGGCTATACCAAGTAATGGCTCGAAAGGTCGAGTTGGAAGAAGCAAAACAAAGGGCAGCTAGATTTTGTGCATTTCAAGAACGTTCTCCAAAGGAGGTTTCAGACAAACTGAAAAGCTGGGGTTTACCAGATCATTCCGCTGATGAAGCAGTGCGTCAACTAATCACAGAAGGGTTTGTGGAACCACAGCGATTTGCAAATGCATACTGTAATGATAAGTTTGAATTTAACTCATGGGGGAAGCAGAAAATCCGAGCCAATATTTTTCCGCATAAGCTAGATTCGGATATCGTCGATAGGGCTCTGAGCAGAATTGATGATGTCCGATACTTTGAAAGAGTGGTTGAACTGGCAAGCAAGAAATGGACAATTCTCGAGGGACAAGAGCTTACCAAGCAGAAGCAGAAGACACTCGCCTATCTTAAAAACAAAGGCTTTGAGTCAGACGTCATTTGGAAAGCAATAAACCAATTAGCTGCTAAATAAGAGATTCTGAGTAAGTGAGTTTTAAGCCAACCTTTCGTTTCAAATAGTCGTTCTTTTTACATCTATCAACAATTGGAATGGCTCGTTGCGAATAGAATTTCTATTTTTGTGAATTCAAAAATTAATCATGCTTCAAGCATCAGCTACAGAACTACTCGATCAACTGAAAGAAGTTGTTCAAAACTGCAAGGAAGGTGACTTTTCAAGGCCACTTCCAGTGTTGAGTGATTCCACATTTGGTCAACATGTTCGTCATACCCTAGAATTTTTCATTTGCCTATTCGATGCGAAGAACGAAGGATTGATAAACTATGACAATCGGAGGCACGACCAATTCATCGAGACAGACTCGGCTTTAGCCGTAAGTGTTATTGAATCTATTCAAGAATTTCTGTCAACACAGAATTCAGACTTTCCTATCTCTTTTGAGGCAAATTACACATTGAAAGAAGGCGAATTGCAAAAGATGCCAAGTAGCTTCTGTCGCGAACTAGCATACAATATTGAGCATGCGATTCATCATATGGCCCTTTTGAAGGTAGCTGTAAAGCAATCACTTGATTATATCAAACTGCCGGAAAATTTTGGAGTTGCCACTTCGACCGTAAGGTACCAGGCAGGTTCCAATGCCTAAGATTTCGTGGCTTTCTAAGTTAAAAACCAAGCTCACCAACTGGGAGTATTGGCCCTTTTCAATTCTGTATTTTCCTGTCTTCTTTTATTTTGGTTGGCTGGCCATTAAAGCACGATCAATTTTCTTTTTTACTGCCTCAAACCCTTCCATAGATTTTGGAGGAATGTTCGGCGAAAGAAAGTCGGAAATCTTCGGGACTATTCCAGACAAGTATCTCCCAAAAACAGAATTGATCGAAAAGGGAGATTTTAAGTTAGCGAGAGACAAAGCAAAAGGGATCGGCTATCCCTTGATTGCCAAGCCAGACATTGGTGAGCGTGGAATTTGGGTGAGCAAAGTAAGCAGCGAAGAGGAACTGGATTCTTACTCACAGGAGTGTCCGGTAGATTTTTTACTACAGGAACTCGTTCTCTTGCCGATCGAGTTAGGTGTCTTTTACATCAAGTATCCTGGAAAAACAGGACAGGTTACATCCATTGTGCGGAAAGAATTTTTGGGTGTTATTGGTGATGGGAAGACCTCAATCAAGCAGCTATTAGAGAAAAACACGAGAGCAATGCTTACCGCTGACCTATCCAGCAATTTTTTGAGAGAGAGAGGAGACAGTATTCCAAAGACGGGCGAGGAGGTGCTAGTAGAGCCGATCGGTAATCATTGCAGGGGAACAAAATTTCTCAATGATGAAACCGAAATTGACGACAGACTAACAGAAGCCATTTGCCAGATCGCCGATGAGATTCCTGATTTCTACTTTGGACGATTTGACTTGAAATGTAACTCGTTGGAGGACCTACGTGATCTCAAGAACTTCAAAATACTTGAACTAAATGGAGCTGGAGCGGAGCCTGGTCATATCTATCAGCCTGGGTATTCACTTCTCCAAGCTTACAAAGATATCTTTTGGCATTTGCGCGCTTTGGCTGAAATTAGCATGCTAAATCACAAAGGAGGAATTCCATACTGGTCGTTTAAGGAGGGCTATCAGAAATGGAAAAACCATAAGCATCACAACATGCTTCTTTACAAGAAATGAATTTGCAAACACTTATCGTAGCATTTGTTGTAAGCTACATTGGATCAATTCCTCCTGGAACAATCAATGTTTCGGTAATGCAACTTGCGATTCAAAAGCGAAGAAGAGCAGCCATTTTTCTCGCTTTTGCTGCATCTGCTGTAGAGTTTGTCTATGCTGGATTCACGGTTCAATTTCATATTCTACTTACAAGCAATCCCACGCTGGCAACATATTTCAAAATCATTACTTCAGTCGCATTGATAGGTCTCGGACTCTGGAACATCTTCGCTAAGATGTCTTCCGAGTCAATCATGGTTAAAGGAGAAAAAGGCAGGCATGGATTCCTCCGAGGCATACTACTGGGGATATTTAACCCTATGACTATCCCGTTTTGGCTGGCGATCACAACATATCTGGAAAACGATAGTCTCGTTTCCGTTGCTGGGGTATGTTTCTGGATGTATTTAATTGGACTCACTGCAGGAACCTTTTGCCTCTTGCTAACTGTAAACGCCCTTGGTAGTCAGTTTACTAAGATTGCCGATAACAAATTTCTGGTTCACAAAGTACCAGGTATTATGCTCTTAGGAATTGGCATCTACTTCTTGCTCAAGCTTGTTCTCTAAAGTCCACCCAGAGAGAACCACATTGGCCGTTGAAAACTCAAAACAGACTCGATTTCAATATCCAATTGTCTCAGGAATATGATTATTACCTGAAGGGAGCACCCATGCCAAAGTGGATGAGGGTTGGCCTACCAGACAGGAGAGATAGGAATCAGTCAGCGGTAAGAGTTGATTGATAGAAACCAGAATGAAGCTAGCCCTCCCGAAAACTATTTAAACCAGCCAAACAGAAGTGACAATGAGAAGGTAACTCCGTCAAAGTCCGTCTTGCTGAAGTGGAAGTCGTCTACGCCGATGGTCTTTTGAAAGCCTATTCCCGCGTTGATCTTCATCCAGTAGGACAGATTAACCTCTCCATTGAATTGTGGATAGAATACAAAAACCTTGTCATTGAGCGCATCATTTCCAGAGTATTTGATTTCGCCCCACCCAAGTTTGGTGTCTACTCCAAAATGGAGCATTTCGATGGGATTCATGACATAGCCTAACCAAAAACCCCCATGGCCGAAGTGTGCACTTTGCTCCACACCTTCAACCGTTACTTTTCTATCGCCGCTCATTCCCATTCCGTACCCACCAATGAAGAAGGTGTTATCAAATATGACTGCACCACCACCACCGGTAAGTGTAGTGAGCTGACCATCGATGCCAGTGAATGAAAACAAGGCTGCGCCAAAACCAGAAATTTCTTCTGGGTCGGTATCAATCAATGTCTTGGGTGATTTTTGCGCATAAAGACCAAAAATTGCTAGAGTAAAAAAAATTGTAAGTGTCCTTTTCATTTTGTTAATTGATTTTGAATTCACTATCAAGGACAGCAAACTCTTGTAGACGTTTCTTTTTTGATTGATGGGTTCTCTTAAGGTCATTTTCAAGTCAAGATGACAGGGTCAAAGAAACTAAACGGCCAATGTGTCTCGTTTAATGATTGGAATGAGATTTGTTTAGGATAGATCGGACGAGAAAGAAGCTATGAGAATAAACCATATAATGACAAAGAACCTCGCCAAGTCAGCGGACATGCTGAATACGGTGAATGGAGGAACAATTTTTCCAACTTTTGATATATCCAAAGAGGAAGATCACTACCGATTGGAGGTGAGTATCCCCTCTGTTGATCCAGATAACATAAAAGTAGAGGTGAATGGCGAGCGCCTGCTTATTTACCAAAAAATTGAGATGGGTAATGCCAAGGTCCCGACCTTGCTAGGTGTTGAGAAAATTTCTGTTGATGTAGCATTAAATGGTATAACTGCTGGATATGAGGATGAGCTTTTAATTATTATTATGCCATTCAATGAGGTCAATGGTGGCTTCCGAAAAGAAATTGATATCCTACGGTTCTAATTTCACTTTGAGTAAAGTCAGAGACATAAATAACTATTTTGGGGATACAGATCTTTTCCTGCTGGACCTTATTCTAAAAGAGAAGATCCCTGAAAAAGCTAGAATTTTAGATGCAGGGTGTGGAGAAGGACGGAACGCCATCTTTTTTATCCGAGAGGGACACGACTATTTGGGCATTGATTCGGATCACTCAAAAGTTCAGCTAGCTCAATATATGGCCAACAACATTTCTACCTCGAGAGCCAAATTCGAGGTTGGAGACATTGGCGATTTACAGGAATTCGGACTTTTTGATGTTGTGATCTGCAGCAAGGTTTTGCACTTTGCAAATACAGAGGATGATTTCCATCAGATGTGGAAAAATTTGTCGGATAGGTTGGTGCCAAATGGGGTGCTTTATGTTTCCATGGATTCTATGATTGACAACAACCTTGGAGTAGCTACTGACAATGGTAAATATGAATTTCCCGACGGTGCTGTTCGGTTTGCTATCACGAACATGCTTTACAATGAAATAAAAAAAGGGTTCGAAGCTGTCGAACCCTTGAAGACTTTAGTGCAAAATGAAACCAGAGCACAAAGCTTTTTTGCGCTTAGAAAAGTCTAGACGCACCCTTGGGCCATCATGGCCTCAGCGACCTTAACAAAGCCAGCAACATTCGCTCCCTTGACGTAATCGATGTAGCCTGAATCTGTTTTCCCATACTCAACACAGTTTTCATGGATATTTTTCATGATCCCCCTCAATCGTTCATCTACCTCTTCCCTTGTCCAGGAAAGTCGTTGTGAGTTTTGAGACATTTCTAATCCTGATGTCGCCACACCTCCAGCATTTGAAGCTTTTCCAGGGCTAAACAGGATTGATTTTTCTTTAAAAAATTCCACTGCATCGGTCGTACATGGCATATTTGCTCCCTCGAAAACACCCTTACATCCATTCGATACAAGTGTGTTTGCAGCATCGAGTTGAAGCTCATTTTGTGTGGCGCATGGATAAGCCAAATCGCAAGTTATATCCCAAGGAGTCTGTCCAGCTCTGAATTCTGCACTTGGGTACTTATCTGCATATTCGCTAATTCTGCCACGTTTAACGTTTTTAAGATCCATGATAAATGAAAGTTTTTCAGCATCGATTCCATCTTTGTCGTAAACGGAACCCGAGGAATCTGAGACACTGACTGGCTTAGCACCACTCTGAATTAATTTTTCGATCGCAAATTGAGCAACGTTGCCCGAACCTGAAACCAAACATGTTTTTCCCTTCAAACTATCACCAGCGTGCGTTAGCATCTCATCGCTGAAATAAACACATCCATAGCCCGTTGCTTCGGGACGAATTAAACTACCTCCATATTGCAGGCCTTTTCCCGTCAAGACTCCTGTAAACTCGTCACGTACTCGTTTGTATTGACCAAACAAAAATCCAATTTCACGGCCTCCAACTCCAATATCACCCGCTGGGACATCTGTATTGGCTCCGATATGCTTACTAAGCTCAGTCATAAAACTTTGACAAAATCGCATCACCTCAATATCGCTCTTGCCTTTTGGGTCGAAGTCAGCTCCGCCTTTTCCTCCACCAAGGGGTAGCGTGGTAAGACTATTTTTGAATACTTGCTCAAAGGCCAAAAATTTTAAAATGCTGAGGTTTACAGTTGGGTGAAAACGCAAGCCGCCTTTGTAAGGGCCAAGCGCCGAGTTCATTTGTACTCTGTATCCTCGATTAATTTGTGTTTCTCCTTTATCGTCGATCCATGGTACCCTAAACATAAATACACGCTCAGGCTCGCACATCATCTCTAAGAGGTTTCCTTGCTTAAATTTTGGGTTATCATTGATAAACGGGATAATATTCTCAGCTACTTCCTGTACAGCTTGTAAAAACTCAGGCTCGTTAGGGTTTTTTGATGTAACCCTTTTAACAAAAGCTTCGATTTCTGCGTGATTAGACATCTTTTGGGATAATGTTGGTTAAATATGGATTCATTGAGTGAATAAAATTAGTCGCAATTTATTAATGTCACGATAAAATCTACTGGTCTATTAATTCTAGGAGTTAATCTAAATAAAACATTACCGTAAAAACTAACTAAACAGGGAAACGTACATTACTCTAGAGAATATAAACCACTTTTCTTATGAGTTATTTAAATCTAGAAATTGAAATACTCTCTTCAGTGCGGACTTTAAATGGGAATCAGAAGTCAGACTTGCTTGACTATGTCAAGAATATCAGACCGATTCCGCATAGCAAAAGGCTATATAGAAGACGTGCCATGAAACAAATTAGAGAGGCGCTACTTAAAAGTTAGTCTTCTGACAATACGATCACGGTATCCTCAGGGGTCAATGTGAAAATGTCAGATTTCTTTGGATTCAGTACTACCCCGTACTGATCATCAGCATTCCTTGCTTTACTAATCACTCGATACCCAATTGCCACTTCATTCTTTCTAGCGGCGGATTCCAGAATTGTATAGAAGTTCATGGGTTCTCCCACTTGCACGTACTCACGAGCTGGCTTGATGTAAATTTCAGAACCATCAGCATCGAATAAATCTTCGAAAACCCTCATAAGAAATTTATTCTCACTTACCTGGCTCATTAGTAGGCTTAGTAACTTATCACTAACGATAAAGTCATCTGCACTTGTGATATCAGCGAGTTGTCGGTTTCGAATGTCGAGCATCTCACTTACAATTTTGTATTCATATCCGTACTGCTCAGTGAAATTTCTTAAGTGGAGCAGTGTGATCAACGTTTGTGCGTCCGCTTCTTGAATTGGGAAATAAGTCTGGTAGCACAGGAGAATAATAAAATTGTAATTCTCAAGATGCATGTGCTGCAGCGTTTCTCGATCTGTTGTGTCCTGGACCTCAAACTCAATTTCTATATGCTGGACAGACTCTCTTAGTTTTTCAATGATAAGACCCGCATCTTCAAATTTTGATACCACCTTAACGACAGAACCCAAAGGCACATAATTATCTAGTTCGCGAACGATATAGCGTGCCCGATCATTCCATCCTACGATGAGTATTTTTTCAGGATCACCAGGTTCGGGCTCAGTGTAAATAATGTTGCTTTCATGAAGTTCCAAATTTGCATCAGCGTTAGGAACAAGCGTGTCATCATCCGCAGTAATTCCAATTACACGGTCCCCATCACCGAAAATCGTATCCATTGGCGGATTTACTTCTACCGTTCCATCCGCATATTGAATTCCCATAATTGAAGAATCCTCATATGCGAACAGTAGATCCCTAAAAGATTTTCCGTAAAGCGAAGGAGCATCTTCAAAGTAAATTTCATCTCCGTCAAAGTCCATGAGATCTTGATAGACAACACTCAGACCAGATTGCCTACTGGTCTGCACCATGATTCGCGAGATGATCTCGTCGGAAAGAATAAGCTCTACCTCTTTTCCGCCAACCATTTTGGCGACCTCAAAGTTTTTCTTATTCTCCATCTCCGCTGTGATATGGTATGGAGCTTCCCTGCGTTTCGGATTTGTTACAATTGCTACGATAGTCTTTATAATCTGACTATCGGAATTCTCATTGTCCTTATCAAGGATTATTATCGACTTAGAGTCATATGGATTTGCAATCTGCAAATCATGAACGTCGATTGGGTTACCAGTTCTACAGATGACGACTGTGGTTCCAGTATTTCCAACTTTGTCTTTAATCTCATCTTCCATGTCCACCTTGTCCATGTCCGCCAGAATTACAACCACACCTCTTTTTTGATTTTCATTGGCTTCTACGATTTCAGGAATTATCGTAAAGATCTTTGAAGACCAACCTAAAATCAGGAGATGATTCTCCTCAATCACAAACGAACGTCCTTTTCTAAGATCTTCTAGCTTGGTCAGGATACCATTCGAAATCAAACCGATCAAAGCACTGACGACAACCAGACCAAGAACGGTTACTATCATCATGAACATCTGGAAGGGCCAATTATCCTCATGTTCACCCACAGTCCCAGGGTCCAGCATATGGGTCAAATTCACCCAAATTGATTCAAAAATCCCAAATTTATTATTGAGTATTTGGTGATCCGGATGAAGACCCAGGGCCAGTAACACCAAAGCAAAAATTAGGACAAAAGCCAGCGTTAGTAACGCAAGCCCTTTTATCATATTCATGGTGCCCCTCGAAAGGAAACTGTCGAATTTATACTTGAACTTGTCCTTGAAGGAAGCCTTTTTCATTAAAAAATCTTAGTTAGATTACCAGCGGTGTTTAAATAACTCCTAAAATACTGCAATTTAATGGAAAACGGCTTTTAAATGATTATTTACGATGTGTCTACACATTGACACAATTTATTTGTCGGAAATTTTAATTTTTGCGTAAAAATCGGACATGAAGAGATCATTTTTCCCAGTTCTTGTGACACTACTGTTTTTGGCTTCTTGCAATCCGACTACAGTCAAATTTTCGTTGATCTACAACCCCGACGGACCAAATCCAGAGATTGGAGAAAACATGAAACGAGTGCTGGAGGATGAGTTTAATGTTGATTTTCAACTGATCGAGGGAGTACATACCAATGCCAACATTGATAGTTTGATTGCTGGGAAAGTGGATTTTGCACTTGTTGAGAACTACATACCCTATCGAAAAGGAGTAAACTCTGCCTTCTCCTTTTACAAGGAAGTACTTCATGTGTTTTACGATAAGAATTTGAGTCCCGCCACTTTCGAAGAACTGATTTATGATAAGGTTGTTTTTGTTGGAAGACGAGGTTCTCCATCCTATCATATGATGATGGACTTATTCAATTTTTACGGTTTGGATCAGGAGCGTATTAGTATCAGTTTCAATGTTGTGCAAAGTGATGTTGTTGTCTTGCTCTCTACGTTACTTACAGAAGATGAGCTCTTGGGTTTTCGGGATTTCAAGTTGTACTCCTTTGATGATATAGGAACCTTCGGGATGGGAGGATCATCCGTCGAGGGGATTGCTTTGAAATACCCAAGAATTGACCCCTTTGTGATTCCACGGAAAACATATGGAATCTTTACCAACCAGCCGGTTATAACACTCTCGGTTGACGTTGTAATGATGGTAAGGTCTGGTCTTGGCAATATTGCGGTCACTGACTTGACTAAAACAATGCTAAGAAATCGGCAAACGTTTGCACCCATAGATCCGCTGCTGTACGATGGAATGCGAGAAGACTTCGATCAATCAAAGTTGAACTTCCCCCTGCATGAAGGAGCGAGAGTTTTTCTTGACAGAGACGAACCTAGTTTTTTAGAGCGCTATGCAGAGCTGGGTGGAGTTGTTTTCTCAATTGTGTTGGCAATTGTTGGGGGCTTAATTTCCTTGACGAAATGGCAAACTCAGAAGAAGAAAGACAAGGTAGATGAGTTTTACGAAGAGTTGTTGATAGTTAAGAATGCGATCCCAAAAATCAGTGCTATTAAGGAAGGTTTGGAGAAGATAAAACTTGTGCAGAAGTCTCAAAACCGGGCGTTCGAAATGCTAATCAGCGAAGAATTGGTAGCCAACGATAGCTTCCGTATTTACATGGAGTTGTCGAAAGAAACCATCGGCGAACTACGGGGTAGAATGCGAACAATAAAGGCTTTGGCTGCTAAAAATTCATAAGTGCCCATCAATAATCACATTCAGTGATTATGAATACCCCTCATTAAGCAAATTCGCACTAAATTCGAGGCAAATTCTGAGCAAATATTCATGGGTCTTTTCGATTTTTTTCAAAGCGACATCGCTATCGATCTTGGTACAGCTAACACGCTGATTATCAGCAAGGACACTGTCCTTGTGGATGAACCTTCCATCATTGCAATAGACAAAACGAACAACAAGGTTTTGGCTATCGGTACGCAGGCGATGCGTATGCATGAGAAAACCCACGAAAATATTAAGACTATCCGTCCGCTTAAAGATGGTGTGATTGCAGATTTCCATGCTGCCGAACACATGATTCGCGGAATGATTAAAATGATGGATGGCGGTAAAAAGAGCATTTTTCCAGCCTCGCATCGAATGATCATTTGCATTCCTTCTGGAATCACGGAGGTTGAGAAGAGAGCGGTCCGGGATTCCGCTGAGCATGCTGGTGCCAAAGAAGTTTATATGATACATGAACCTATCGCGGCTGCAATAGGAATTGGCATCGACATCGATCAACCGGTGGGTAGTATGGTGGTGGATATTGGAGGGGGAACGACTGAAATTGCTGTGATTGCCTTAAGTGGAATCGTGTGTGATCAATCAATTAGAGTGGCTGGAGATTCTTTTAATAAAGACATTCTCGACTACATGAGACGACAGCATAATCTGTTGATAGGTGAAAGGACAGCAGAGAAGGTGAAGATTGAAGTTGGCTCAGCCTTAACGGAACTAGAGGATGGCCCAGAAGACTACGAAATTAGGGGTAGGGATTTGATGACAGGAATACCAAAAGTGATAAAGATTTCTTACTCCGAGATCGCATTTGCGATAGATAAATCAGTTTCTAAAATAGAGGAGGCGGTTCTGAAGGCACTCGAGATTTCTCCCCCTGAGCTCTCTGCCGATATTTATGACAATGGTATCTATTTGACAGGGGGTGGTGCGATGTTAAGAGGACTGGACCGAAGGCTAGCTATGAAAACCAAGCTACCGATTCACATCGCAGAGGATCCGTTAAGAGCGGTGGTTCGTGGCACCGGTCATGCGCTTAAGAACCTTGCTCATTTTAAGCCTGTCTTGATGACATAGTTGGCGGATGAGAAAGCTATTAGACTTTCTATACCGCAGAAGAACATTTACCATTTTTATTGGTTTGGAATTTGTCTGCATCTGGCTGATCGTCAGTTACAACCAGAGGCAAAATGCGGATTTTTTGAATTCCAGCAATGCCTTATCTGCACGGATATCTACAAGTTCACAAAACATATCGGACTACTTTGATTTGGTGGAAATCAATGAACAATTGATGCTTGAAAATGAAATTTTACAGGCAAAATTGAATGATCGAGACAGTTTCTCTGACAGTGTGATGCAGGCATCATCTGAATTGTATTCGGTAATGGGAGCGAGGGTTATAAACAATACCTTTAGAAGATCGTCAAATTTTCTCACCATTGCGGCTGGAAGCGACGAAGGAATTATCCCTGGGATGGGAGTTATCTCCGCGAAGGGAGTCGTGGGTCAAGTGAAGTCGGTATCGGCTCAGTACGCTACTGTATTTTCACTTCTACATCCTAAGGTGATGGTATCTTCGACGGTCAAAAGAACGGAGACCAATTGCTCTGTTCAGTGGGACCAGGAGACTTACGATCAAGCCAGCCTCAAATTTGTACCGAGACACATCAATCTGAAGGTTGGGGATACTGTTGTTACATCTGGCTACAATTCTGTGTTTCCTCCAAACGTTACGATCGGGATAGTGTCAGAAATCAACTTAGAGGAGCATATGACATTCTATGAGGCTATGGTTAAACTAAGTGTGGATTTCACTTCGTTGCCAAGTGTTTTTGTTGTGGTTCATGAAACGAAGTTGGAAAAAGATAGTATTGAGGCACTATGAGTAGAATCAATATTCGTGAGCAGATATTTAATTTCATCGCGCTGTTTTTGATTCAGCTGCCGTTACTTTATAGAATCACACTTGGCGATCGTGTATTTGGCTTTTTCTATATCGGCTTTCTTCTGCTATTACCTTTTCGAATTAGCAGACCTTATCTCCTGCTCGCTGGATTTTTTGCAGGCCTTCTCGTGGATGTTTTCTCCAACACTCCCGGGATTCATGCGGGTGCCTGCGTGCTTGTGATGTACATAAGGGATTTATGGCTGAAAATCGTAATCGACGATACGGAGGAGTTAACAAACCTGAATCACATCAGTCTCAAAAAGACAGGACTCCTACTTTATGCATTTCCGCTAGTGTTGATCCACCATTTGATCATTTTTCTCGTTGAAAATGGAGGGCTTCATTTATTCGGTATGCTAATTTCAAAAACACTACTCAGCGCACTCTTCAGCTTCACGATCATTTTCGTGCTTAATTATTTGATAGTTCCTAAATCACGACGAGCATGAGCAGCAGAGTTTTTGTCATTCAAGCATTTATAGTTTTAGTCGTTCTGACTTTTTCGATCAGACTCTTTAGCATTCAAATCCTTGATGAGAATTATAAAATTGCTGCCGAAAACAATGTTGTCCAGAAGATTATCCAGTATCCATACAGAGGATTGGTATACGATTCTCGCGATAGTCTGGTGGTGTTTAATTCTCCCGTCTTTGATCTCATGGTTGTACCTAAGGAGGCGAACGTAGAGGATACGTTAGCCTTTTGTAACCTGTTGGGAATTGAATTGGAAGAATTTGAAAGCCAAATGAAGAAAGCAAAGAACTATTCATCTATTCTGGCATCTCAATTTGTTGAGCAGATTTCCGACGATCTTTTCGCAACCTTGCAGGATAAGCTTGTCAATTATCCGGGCTTCTATGTTCTCCCAAGAACCATTCGGTCATACGAAACAGATGGACTTGCTAATGTGCTTGGTTATGTGGGCGAGGTGAGTGGAAATTTTTTACAAAAGGATACGACTCGCTACTATCGACCGGGAGATTACATCGGGATTGGGGGATTGGAAAAGGCATATGAAGAGGTGTTGCGTGGCAAACGAGGTGCGACCTACAAAGTAGTCAATGTGCAAGGCGTTATTAAGGATGATTTTAGACAAGGTCGATTCGATACCTTGCCGGACCCTGGTCTCAATGTTAAATTGACTATTGATCTGGAGATTCAGCAATACGCTGAGAAATTGATGGAGGGGAAAGTTGGCAGCGTGGTGGCAATTGAGCCATCTACGGGCAATATTTTAGCTTTAGTTTCTGCTCCGTCGTATGATCCAGCACTTTTAAGTGGAAAATCTCTAAGTAAGAATTTCCCGGTTCTGATTCAGGATGAAAACAAGCCATTGTTTAATAGACCACTCCAGGCTCGATACCCGCCAGGTTCAATGTTCAAGACATTGCAAGGCATCATTGCTATGCATATGGGTGTTGTGAATAAAAATGAAGAGATCACGACTGATGGATCGAATATTGGTGACTTGGCCCCGCCTGGGAAATATCATATGGAGAAGGCCATTCAATTTTCTTCTAACAATTACTTCTACTTGGTGATGAAACGGATGGTGCAGCAGGGAATTGAGGAGAGTGCCTTTTTGGATAGCCGAATTGGCTATGAGCAATGGCGTGAATATGTGAAGATGTTTGGATTAGGAAGGAAACTCGGAGTAGATCTGCCAAATGAGATTCTAGGAAATGTACCAAGTATAAATTACTACGATCGACTTTATGGGGCCAATCGCTGGAAGTATTCGAACCTCGGATCGCTTAGCATTGGCCAGGGAGAATTGCTTGTGTCACCTCTTCAGATGGCCAACCTTGGAGCTATTTTGGCCAACCGAGGACATTTCATAACCCCTCACGTAGTTGACAGAGTCAATGATTGGCCAAACCCAGATATCCAGAAGGAAATTTTGCCTTTTGACAAAGAGCACTATGAGACAATTATTGACGGTATGGAGCGGGTGATTAGAGAAGGATCCGGAAGAAGAGGGTACTTGGACAGTCTGTTTCTTTGTGGGAAAACGAGTACAGTCCAAAATCCACATGGTGAAGATCATTCTGGTTTTATGGGATTCGCACCAAAACATGACTCAAAAATCGCCATTGCTGCCTACGTTGAAAATGCTGGGCAAGGAGGAAGAGCTGCAGTGTCAGTGGCTAGTTTGATTGCTGAAAAGTACATCTTCGGAGAAACCAAAAGACCCTGGTTGGAAAATTATGTTATTGAGGAACTATATCTAAAACATGCGCCAAGACCCGTTATCGCAGAAAATTGATTGGGTAACAGTGTTACTCTTTGGAGCACTGGTTCTGCTGGGGTGGCTGAACATCTATGCGGCAGAATATGACCCTGCACAAAATCAGAGTCTGTTTGATCTCGGAACCAGCTCAGGAAAGCAACTTATTTGGATCGGAACTTCAATTTTGATAGCCTGGGGTGTTTTCTTTTTTGATTTTAGGTTCTTCGACTCTTTTGGTTTCATAATCTATGGAGTTGTTGTCGCACTCCTTTTGTTTGTGCTTGTTGGTGGAAAAGAGGTAGCAGGTTCACGGTCATGGTTTGGATTTGGGGGCTTTGGATTGCAGCCCTCGGAGTTTGCAAAGTTTGCCACTGCTCTAGCGCTCGCAAAGTACCTGGGCCATTCTACCAAAAAGCTAACGGATCTTAAAACCCTCGGATTCAGTTTCGCGCTCATTCTCCTTCCAATGTCCCTTACTGTCCTTCAGGGAGATACTGGGACAGCGATGGTCTTTGCCGCCTTGTTTATTTCCTTGTTCCGAGAAGGGCTGCCCTCATTGCTTCCAATTGTAGCTATAGGTATTGTCCTGATCTTCCTGCTCACATTGATGGTCAATCAAACAGTTCTATTGGTTATTGTTGCGGTGGGAATCTTGCTGGGACTAGGTCTCAATGCCAAACGACCAAGAAGACTAGGTTGGGTGTTTATCATCGGGGTTATTATTATTGGTCTAATACGAAGCGTCGATTTTGTTCTCACGGATGTTCTCAAGCCGCACCAACAGAAAAGAGTACTGTCCCTAATAAACCCAAACATTGATCCGCTAGGAGCAGGGTGGAATGTGACGCAATCAAAGATTGCCATTGGATCTGGTGGCTTTATGGGTAAAGGTTTTTTGCAGGGCACTCAAACGAAATTTGACTTTGTGCCTGCGCAAACCACCGATTTCATTTTTTGTACAATTGGGGAAGAACATGGTTGGGTAGGCAGCATATTCCTGATTGGCATCTTCACTACACTGCTACTGCGGCTACTGATGCTAGCAGAAAGGCAGAAATCAGTCTTTGCGAGGATTTATGGATACGGAGTGGTTTCGATCATCTTTTTTCACTTTGCAGTAAACATTGCAATGACTATTGGTTTATTTCCAGTCATCGGGATTCCACTTCCTTTCTTTAGTTATGGCGGATCATCTCTTTGGGCATTCACACTTCTATTATTCATTTTTTTAAAGCTAGACGCACACCGAATGCAAGTGCTTCAGAGATGGTGAAAAAGTGGACGAGTTTTGGTTGATGCAGAAGAGCTCAAAAATTAAACGTTTCGCAGTGAATTACTTTTTCCTCAAACTCCAATAGAAAGTCTTTGTCTTCAGGATAGTAGCGAGCTTTTTCTAGATCGTCACCAGCAAAGGCTCTTATGTGATCCAAGCTTTCCCATTCTGTGACGGTCCAGAAGTGACAAACATCATTTTCGAGTCTTCTCAAAACCTTGATGGAGAGATTGCCGGGTGTTTTGCCGTAATCTCTAATCCCAATTTTATCAAGAAATTCCAGATAAGTGTCTGCATCACTGACCTTCGTAGTGCCGTGCCAAATTCGAGTTACCATTCAATCTCCCCCGCCTTTCTTTTTAAGTAGGCCCTTCAACTTGTTCTTTGCAGCTTCTTCGGCCTTCTTTTTCTCTTCCTCAATTTTCTTTTTGGCTGCCTCTTCTGCAGCCTTCTTCTTGGCCTCAGCTTCTTTCTTTTTGGCCTCCAGAGCGGCCTTAGCGGAATCTGCTGCAGCCTTAGCTTTTGCCTCCGCTGCTGCTTTTTTCTTCGCTAGTTCCGCCTCTGCTTTTGCCTTTTCTGCTTCTACCTTTGCATTTACCTGATTTTGAAAAGCGGCCTTGGCACTTGTTGACTCGCCACTTGGGCTTGAACCTAGCAGGTTTACTTTTGGATTGTCTGTGGTTCCAACAATTCCTAAGTTCAAATTGATTTTGTCGGAGATTAGTTTTTTACCTCCTGTCAGGGATCCCAATGCACCACTTAACGCACTACCAATTGCTCCTGTTGGAATGTCCTTGAGCTGCATAGCATAGTCTAATTTGCCATCCAGACTGTTGCTTCCGCCAAGTGTGGCTTTTTGACCACCGACGCTTAGGTCAAAAGGCTCAATAAACAATCTGCCATTTTTAATAGCCGCCGAGACCAATACATCCTTCAAAGTGATATTCTCTTTTGCACTGCCACTGGAAGTCCCACCCTTGAAACTGGTCACTGCGGAGAGCTTGTTCATGAAGTTGCCTTTTTCCAAGGCTGCCTCAGCAATATTCACTAGCCCGGAAAGGTTCATCTCGTCCATCAGAGGCATCATGTCTTCGCCTAGTGTGCCGTCCACCGTGAACGTAGTGGAGAACTTGCCAGAAACTTGTTTAGCGATAGGAACATACGTTTGAATGGTTTCAAATGCGTTGAAAGCGTTGGCAATGGAAAGCTCCTTGATGTCAAAAGCGAAATCATATTTTGGCTGATCCAAATCTTTTGTTTGGTACGAACCAGTCAGCCCGAATGTGCCATCGAGCATGTTGAAGTTGTTCTCTTCCAGAACAATGGCACCGTCCTTAACCAGAACTCTACCCTTAAAATTTTCCATTGAAAGATCGGACACAGCAATTTTTTTGATATTGGCCTGTAGTGTGAAATCTATTGTTTCAGGAATTTTCACTACTTCTAATGGCTCAGTGGCTGCCGTGTCTTCAACGACTTCAGTTTCTTCTTCTGGAATCCATTCGTTTAGATCAAGTAGGTCTGAATTGAAATTGAGATTTCCAACGATGGTCTCATTTTCACTAAGAGCAAATGCCAGGTAGTTTGTGACCTTGCCGGTCAAACTCAGATCTGAATTTCCAAGCGTGGCAGTAAATTCAGATAAGTTTATCTCTGCTGGATTGAAGGATAATGTAGCAGTTGAAATCCCAAAACCTTGCGGAAGGTCTTCGCTGATAAACAAAAAATTGCTGATATCCATGCTCCCAGAGGTGGGTAGCTGATCGTATCTTTCTGCCTCAACATCCGACATTTGTCCTGCTGAGTTAAGCTTCGCGTTTATTTTCCCTTTCAACTCTATCCCTTCTAAAGGAATGATTTTCGTTATTTTTTCTAAGTCTGCATTGCCATCAAAACCAAAATCCCAGTTGAAATTGTCAAGATTCTTGAATTTTAAGTAGGAAGAGAACTCTTCACCATCAACGAGCATATGGAATTTGTCAATGTTGAAACTAGTCTGACTCAAGTCCGCTGAAGGGTAATTGAAACTGGTTTGAATGTCAAGATCCTCTATTGGGATAGGGTATTCCGCATACGAGATACCTCCATTTTCGACCGATAGATTTGCGGCAACTTGCGGCATGGACGTTTCATTGAAAATTCCCTTTACATAACCGTCAAATCCGATTGTTCCAGAGGCAGTAACACCATCCAAATACTCCTGATAGGAGCCAGGAATCAGAGACAAAATACTTTTTAGATCAATATTATTCCCCCCAAAAGTGATATCCATTTCAATGTCCTCTCCGGGCATATTAACAAAGCCATCGGCAACCATCGCAAAATTGTTGACTGCAATTCTGTTCTCCAAAAACTTGAATTTCATCTGCGCCAGATCCATATTGAGATTTAGGTCTGCTTCGAATGTTTTGTTAGCTATAAATTCTTCTCCTTCGAAGGCCAATGAAACGCTTGCAATGCTCGTCACCGTCTGCATATCGAAAACGTCTAATGTAAAATCGCCAGAGCCCTCGTGGTTCAGGCCTAGAATAGTAGCAGTCAAGTTCATTGACTGGTCAAGGTAGATGAGTTGACCATTGGTTATAGCCCATTTTTCTACACCGATACTAATGTCACCTTGCGCTGCTGCATCCCGCTCATCGATTGGCTCCTCAGCGGACTCTGTTACTTCTTCTTCCGTTGTTGGTTTGGCGATATCGTAATTGGCAGTTCCATCTGGAAACACCAAGACCGTAATTTTTGGCTCTTCGAGCAGGACCTCAACTATTTTAATTTGGTCACCAGAAATCGCGGACATTATGTCAACAGTAATTTGAAATTTACCCACAGAGACAAGTGTATCTTCGGCAAACTGTTCAATTCCTACGATTCCAAAATCACCCAGTCCCACAGTGAAATCAGGAAAATTACTGATTAACGATAGTGTAAACTGATCGGTATCGTAAAATACTTTGGCATTCAAATTCTCATCCATAGCCTCATCTAAGGCTTGTTGAATGTCATCTTTAAAGATGATTGGGATGGTTACTACTGCTACTACAAGTAATGCGAAGACAATGCCGAGGATAATCAGAACTTTTTTCATGACTCAAGAATTTACAACCAAGTTAAGGAGAATGGCAGGTAACTAATAGCTGGAATAATAAATTTTACAATGGTATTATTTGCTTAACGTAACGAAAATGTCTTCCAAGAGCTGAAGTTTGATCGTATTGGAGGATTTCGAATTTACCTGGTATGTCATTCCTGGTGCTGAAGGGTCATTGAAAAGCACCAACGCAGAGTCTGTAAGCGCAATGTCTTGATCTATATACCAGGATTGCGTGTGAATCAATGTATCTGAATGAAAAATGCAGCCATCAAACCCGTTGGCCTGGACGGTCAGGCTATCACCGTCAAATGTAAAAACACCTGTCATGGTGAACACTGCTTCTATGTCAGGGTAGGATTCTGGCGGAGTTTCCCATTGTGCCTGCCATATTCCTTGCCAGTCGAGAGGCCTTGGCCGTTCTGGACTAGAAGTACAAGAGATGATTAGAATTAGAAGGAAACAGGGAAAAATTGCTTTCATGTGTGTTTTGAAATTCAAAAGTACTTTAACATAAAATCAATGGTGAGATTTTTGATCTTCCCAAACGGTGGATAGACAGATTTTGCCATGGTAAACCCAACCCTTTGCCTAAGGATTGCTTTTTGGTTGCTGAATGCTAGGAACCCGTAATATCCGTGGGCTTTTCCAATTCCGCTATTATTTACGCCACCAATTGGGAGATTTGGATGACCAAACTGCAGAACAGTATCATTGATAGCCATCATTCCAGAAGTCGTTCCTTTTTTTACCTTGTTGATGTTTTGACTATTTCTTGAGAAAACGTACAGAGCCAGTGGCTTCTCTTTTTTGTTTATTAGCTCCAGCGCCTGGTCGAGATTGCGAAAAGTTACCAAAGGAAGAATTGGCCCAAAGATCTCTTCCTCCATCAGCCTCGCATCGGAAGAAACATTACTCAGTAAGGTGGGGGTAAATCTCAGATTATCCCTATCTGATTTGCCACCGAATTCCAAGTCAGCACCTTTTTCGATAGCGTCAGCCATTAGATCGTTAACTCTGTTGTGGTGTTGCCTACTGATAATTGCTGCATAATTTCTTTCCTCCCCGTAGATTTTGGTGGATTGAACAACCAATTCCTCAATGAGCTTGTCTTTCACTTTTTCATGTACCAGCAGGTAGTCGGGCGCTATGCAGACTTGACCAGCGTTTAGCCACTTGCCCCATGCAATTTTTGTCGCTGCGTCTTTAATGTTTGCTGTCTCATCGACGATAGTTGGAGATTTTCCTCCGAGTTCCAAAGTGACTGATGCTAGATTTTTTGCTGCGGCTCCCATGACCAACTTGCCTACTTGTGGACTGCCAGTAAAGAAGATATGATCGAACGGAAAGGTGAGCAGCTCCTTTGATTCCTCGACGGCTCCTAAAACAACGCTTACCTCATCTTCATCGAAGATTTCTTCGCATATTTTCTTTGTTAGGATCGATGTTTTTTCTGAAAATTCTGAGGGTTTGATAATAGTCGAGTTCCCAGCGGCAATTGAAGACACAAGAGGTGCTATGGCAAGCTGGAATGGATAGTTCCATGGAGAAATAATCAAACAGGTTCCTTTGCTTTCAGGATAGATTTCGGCTTTGGTGCCCAGATATACGGGACTGCTGCCTACTCGCTCTGGCATCATCCAATGCTTAAGATTTTTTCGAGCTTTTCTAATTTCGGATAAGACCACAAAGATTTCAGTTAAATCAGTCTCTTGCGTGGGCTTTTGAAGGTCCTGATATAATGCCATATGTATCTCTGCACGATGGCTTAGAATCCACGATTCCAATTTCTTCAACTTGGCCCTCCGCTGCTTTGTTGTGGAAATCCTCAAGTCACTGGATTTCTTTTTGCAATTTTCAAAGAGTTCACGAATTCGTGATTGTGCCAACGTGTCCATTCTATAAAAATAAAAAGTCAGCCTTAATAAAAGCTGACTTTCAATGTGTTTTTATGGGAAGATTTTATTCTACGATTTTGAATTCGACCCTTCTGTTTTTAGCTCTATTCTCCGCAGTATCGTTCGCAGCTATCGGCTGACTTTCACCCTGAGCTACAGATTCTAAGCGATCTTTGGCTATTCCTTTTTCTATGAAAAAATTGACCACCGCCTGTGCCCTTCGACCAGAGAGCGATTTATTATAAGCTTGTGGACCAACCGAGTCTGTATGTCCAGAAATCTCTATTCGATCTATTTTGTCATCTTTTAGATAGCCAGCTAACCTCTCTAGTACTGGGAATGAAGCTTCTTGTAAGTTGGCCTTGTCAAAATCAAAGAAGACATTTCGAACAACGATCTTTTCTCCTTTTTCAATCGGGACAATTAATAAATTCTTTTCGATGGTATCAGATTCCGTGTACTCCCGGAAATCAAAATCTCCATCCTGCGATAGATAACCGTCTGCCTCAGCAACCGTGGCATAACGGAACCCTCCACCGACAGTGAAGTTGAATACCCCCGTTTTAGGATGGGCCTTTACATTATCCAAGTCCTCGCCCTCAGGGAGTCTCTCAATTACTACACGTGCATTTTCTGCTGGTTCGTTGGTCTTGGCATTTATCACTCGCCCACGAACGGTAACAAAAACTGGTCGCGGAATCAAATGCTCAACTGAAGAAATAAGTGGAGATTCTTCTACAAACAAATCTTCAACCTTGAAACTGAAGATGTCTGTATCCTCACCCTTTTCGCCTCTTGTAAAGAATAAATGCTGACCATTCGCAGGAATACTAAAGTATTCGTCATCTCCTTCTTTGTTAATGCTTGCTCCCATGTTTTCGGGAGTAGTCCAGCTGGTCCAGGTGTCGTCAAGCTTGGTGGTGACATAGATGTCAGCCCCACCATAACCATTGAAGCCGTCAGAAGAAAAGTAGAGTGTCTTACCATCCTCAGCGAGGAAAGGAGATTCATCCTCCCCAGTTGTATTTATTTCATTTCCAAGATTTTTTGGGACAGACCATTTCCCGTTACGCTGTTTGAAACTTACATAAAGATCTCTCTTGCCGTAGGAGTCATCTCGCTCAGCGGAAAGTAGCATCGCTTCTCCACCGGGAACAAGGAAGTAGTCAGCATTCGGTGAATAGTTGTACTCATCTTCTATCTCAACGTCTTTTGGAGTTGAGAAGCTATCCCCTTCTCTGGTAGCGGTAGATACACCAGTGAACATCCTGCCATCTTTTCCATATCTGTTCCCAAGAATTACAACTTCCTTTCCGTCTACGGTGCTTATTGAGCTAATAAAGTTTGGACCTTTCGTGTTGAGCGGAGGCCCCACGTTTGTTGCAACTGACCATTCTCCTGTTTCCTCATTTAACTCCGAGACCCAAATGTCTTCTGAATCATTAGCTCCGCCGACATTGTCTGGATGGTACTGGCGCGAAAAATACATTTTCTGACCGTCAGGGGAAATTATTGGACTATGCTCTGGATACGTGCTGTTCACATTGGCACTGAGCTTATCAGCTTCTACACTGCTATTGATCCCTGGAGCTAAATTGATCAGCACATTGATTGGTATGTTAGATGCTGAGATGCCAATGGCGTCAATTGAATTGTAGCCTGGGTTCGCACTCCCTTCTAGTACCACTTTTATCGCTTGGATAGCGTAGGTGGTCTCTTCAAAGAAGAGATTAAGAAGCCTGGATTCGATTGGTAGATTTCGAGGGGTTAGGTCAAACAATTTGTACTCATTGTACTCCGTGTCATACGCATAAACCTCTTTCACAGCACCAGGATTTTCTGACTCCGCAATTGCTACCTGTTTGGCTTTTATCGGTTGGGTGAAAGAGACAACAATAAATTCTTCCTTGTCCGTTCTTTTTGGGCGCCATGCGTTAGGGCTTTCTCCACCTCGAGGCAAAACATTTGGACGATGGAGTGCTTGAATAGCAGAATACTCGTATGGGGAAAATTCCGTTGAAACATCAACGACTTCCGCTCCCCAAACAACAGTTTCTTGAGCACTAAGAGCACCAGCGAGCGCAAAACTCAAGAGTAATAATGTGATTTTTTTCATTTCAATTTAATATTAGCGGCGAATAACTCGTACTTCTACCCTTCTGTTCAATGTCTTAGCTTCTGTTGTGTCGTCCCGAGAAAGAGGCTGCGTTCCACCAAAGGCCTTGGTTAGAATTCTTGCCTTTTTAACTTTCTGATCTGTCAGGTACTCCTTCACGGCTACTACTCTGGCTTCAGACAATTGCATGTTTGCAGTGGCATTTCCTCTAAAGTCCGTGTGTCCTTCAAGTTGAATGATGATCGCGGGATTGTTGTTCATCCAAACAGCGAGCTCATCCAGTTCATTGTTTGATTCGCTAGAGATGGTTGCTCTTCCTGAAGGGAAAATCAGATTTTCTAGTTTTATCAATTCAATTTCATCGACAGGAAGGTAGAATTCTTCGCTCTGGGTCAAAGCATCACTTCCAACAATTACGATTTCCTGATCGTATTTGGTAAAGCCTGTTTTGGTGATTGAAAAATTGTACGTACTTCCTTGTACAAGTGGAACCTGAAAAGTTCCGTCGGCGGAGCTAGTAAGCATACCCATATCATCATAATATGGAAGCTTTTCATAAAGGATACTAGCACTAACAAGCGAGGAGTCTTTTGCGCTCAATACTTTTCCAGAAACACTTACAAGCTTATCAGTAGACACTTGCGCATTTGCTTGAAAAATAAATAGGACTAAAGAAAGTCTTAAAGCTATTTTAAGCATGTGATTATTAGGGTTTACCCAAAAATAATTCAATTAAGGAAAGAAACGACAATCATTTCGTCGACCTTTTGGTAGTGACTACCCTAATCTACAGTTGGTAACGGTAACTTTATCTGCGCAAGTAGCGGTTCAGGTTCTGGAAATTTGATTAAATCAAGCTGGCTCCTTACTGAATCTGCATGCGATTTGAAAACTTCCAGGCTTTCACTATCGATTCCCTTGGATGCTGGCAAATCAACCTTCAAAGCATCTACTTGCCTACCATTTTTCCAGAATCTGAAACATAAATGTGGTCCGTTTGCTAGTCCTGTTTTTCCAACATACCCAATGGTGGTTCCTTGCTTTACTTTCGCCCCTGGACGTATTCCTTTGGCAATTTTTGACATATGAAGGTACTGAGTGGTATAATTGCTATTATGCTTGATTTTGACGTAGTTGCCATTTCCACCATGGTATCTAGCTTCCAAGACGACACCATCTCCGACTGTTCGTATAGGAGTTCCTGTTGGGGCGGCATAGTCAGTCCCAAGGTGAGCTTTGTACCTCTTTTGCACAGGATGAAACCTTCTTGGGGAGTAGCGTGAACTGATTCGACTGAAGTTTAACGGAGCCCTTAAAAAGGTCTTGCGTAGACTTTTACCCTCTTCGTCGAAATAGTCAATTTTTTCTTTGTGAGCATAAGGAATTGCGTAATACTCCTTTCCCACATGCTCAAAATAGGCTGCCTTGATATCACCGATATCAGAAATTTCTCCATCAACCAATTGTTCTTCGAAGACTACTTTTAGTCTATCTCCTTTTGCAATTCTAAAGAAATCAACTTGCCACGCAAAAACATCAACAAGTCGTTGCACAAGAATAGGGGATGCATTTTGCTCAAGAATCGCTTCGTACATTGAAGAGTTGATCTCCACAGCCAAGGTTCGTTCGACTACATCGATTGGTTTTTGAACGAGTTTGGTATAGATCGAATCCTCAAAGTTGTATACCACGTATTCAGTGATCGAGGGCTCAAAGACAAATTGCTTAGCTGTCTTGAGAGAATCTTTATCGTGAATGATTACATATTCTGATCCAGCCTTCAGTCGCCTTACGTCATAGACCTTCTTCGAAACTTTCGATAGCTCATGCAGCTGTTGACCTGAGACGTTGTGTTCCGACAAAATTTCAGAAAGAAATTGGTTCCATTTCACTTTGCCTTTCGTCACCTCAAAGGAGTCGATAGGGAAGCCATAAAGGAGTGTTGGTTGTGGCACTGGCTCGATAACTACAATAGGTGCTACCTCAACTTCCTGTTTCTGATCCGACAGATAGAAATATGAGACGACCACAATTGTGAGAGTGGTAAGGGTTGACCAGAATGTAATTTTCAAAACAGCTTTTTAACTAATCCAGCTGCAAAACTGCGTTTTTTCGATGGTTTTCCAATGCCTGATCCAGAAAATCAACGAATCGTGAAATAGTGAGGTCATAAGCTGTTGGAGCCATCAGAAGCTCTTCGTCTTCGTTGAGGATCACATAAAAGGGCTGAGCATTGTTGTTGAATCTAGTGATTTGAAAGTCTGCATTTTGCTTGCCAATGGTCTTTTTTAGCTTCTCATCATACGTAGATTTGTACCAATCTTTCTCTGGTAATTGCGTTTTATCGTCCACATAGAGTGCTACTATCACGAAGTTTTCCTTAAGTCTCGAAAGTACCCTTGGATCGGCCCATACACGCTGTTCCATTTCCCTACAGTTCACACACCCATGTCCAGTAAAATCTATAAAAACGGGCTTACCTTGCTCCTTAGCACAGTTTATTGCTTGATCAAAATCAAAATACCCTCGTAATCCGTGAGGCAAATGCAAGAAATCAGCATACTGTGGATCTTCACATATTTCGTTTGCTTGATCTGCATTGCTGCTCTCTCTGATGATTTTGTTGAGATTGAAATCGTGGGTTGTTAATGGTGGCAGATAACCAGCCAGAGAATTCAACGGAGCACCAATCATTCCTGGAATCATATACGTGACAAAGCTGAAACTAATGATAGCGAGGACTAATTTGGGAACTGAGGTTTTCGTTCCTTCGTCATCACCGGGGAGCTTCAATTTGCCCAGTAAATAAAATCCTAAAAGTGTAAAAATTACAATCCAAATTGCCAAATAGACCTCTCTGTCTAGAATGTTCCAGTGGTAGGCTTGATCTGCAATGCTTAAAAATTTGAACGCAAATGCAAGTTCCAGAAAGCCCAAAACCACCTTAACGGAATTTAGCCAGCCTCCAGATTTAGGAAGTGTTGAAAGCCATCCAGGAAACAAGGCAAACAGTGTAAATGGAATTGCGAATGCAGCTGAGAATGCCAACATCCCCATGATTGGTTTGATGATCATTCCACCAGCCGATTCAACTAATATACTACCCACTAATGGGCCTGTGCATGAAAAGGAAACGAGCACTAATGTGAGTGCCATAAAGAAAACACCAATCAGACCTCCCTTGTCTCCCATTGCATCGACTTTGTTGACGAAGCTGTTTGGTAGTGTGATCTCAAAAAGCCCAAGGAAGGACAAAGCAAAGATCAGGAAAACGAGAAAAAAGATAACATTTGGAATCCAACCAGTTGCAAGGTCATTGGCTGTTTCAGGACCCATAAATGGGGCGATGATGCTCCCAATAAAGGTATAAATCAGGATGATCGAGACTCCGTATATCAGACTATTCCGAACGCGCCCTTTCTTTTGATTGTCCTTTCCAGCAAAGAACGTAACTGTCATTGGTATCATCGGGAAAACACAGGGCGTTAACAGTGCTGCAAGCCCTGCGAGGAATGCTATCACCATGAACGAAAGGAGGGAGTAAGGGTCAGTAGACTCTCGCTGCTGCAAGAGGCTGTCCATTGCCTTAGATTGTTCTTGAGAAGCCTCGTTAGTCGATTTTTTTTTTGTCCCAAGTGAGAAATCATCATCAAAAGGGATGCACTTTCCATCGATATCGGAGCAAACCTGATACGTGTAATTTCCCTCGATCTGGTAAGCCTCGCTTAAGATCTTTACTTTTTGTGTGAACTGTCCCTTTCCACTGAAATAGGTATAATCACCCATCCAGAGCGAGTCGAACTTTTGTTTTGGATTTACGGGAACAATTTCTCCGAGCAATTCATAGGTATCATTTGCCTCGAAGAAAAACTCCGTAACCATGGGTCCCAAATCTGGATCAAAGTCTGACGAGTACAAATACCATTTTGCATCAATGATTGCATTAAACTGGACCTCCACTTCGTCGCCAACCGTCGGATTCTCTTTGTCCAATTCCACTGTCCAACTAATCGGCTTAAGAATTTGTCCAAAGCCGAGTATTGGTGATGCGAGAACGAAAAGGAGGAGAAGTTTTCTCATGAATCTATTTGGACATGTCCGCAAAAAACTGATAAAAGTGAGAAATCGTTTCAATTCCTCGGAAATAGTTGAAAAGGCCATAACTCTCATTGGGAGAATGGATAGCATCTTCGTTAAGACCAAACCCCATTAGGATGGAGTCAAGTTCTAGCTCCTCTTGAAATAAAGCGACGATTGGTATACTGCCACCTTCACGTGTTGGAATTGGCGTTTTCCCCCATGTTTTTTCCATGGCTTTTTCAGCAGCTTTGTATCCTATTGAATCTGTGGGGATTACAGATGGCTCACCTCCATGATGTGGAGTGACTTTAACTTTGACAGATTCTGGAGCAATGTGATTGAAGTGCTCTGTAAAAAGATCCGTAATTTCCTGGCTTACCTGATGCGGCACTAGTCGCATGGATATCTTGGCATACGCTTTTGAAGGCAAAACAGTCTTAGCTCCTTCGCCGATGTAACCTCCCCAAATGCCATTTACATCTAATGTAGGTCTAATCCCAGTTCGCTCGATGGTGGAAAACCCCTCTTCACCTTTGGTTTCCACAATATCTAGATGGCTTTTGAATTCTTCTAAATCAAATGGGGCTTCGGCCATTTTGTTTCTGTATTCCTGAGAAAGCTCCTCCACTTTATCGTAAAATCCAGGAATCGTAATTTTTCCATCAGCATCCTGTAATGAGGCAATCATCTGGCACAGGATGTTGATTGGATTGCCAACGGCTCCTCCATAGGTCCCAGAGTGGAGGTCACGATTCGGCCCGGTTACTTCTACCTCGAGGTAGCTTAATCCA
>JBDWQX010000215.1:0-8556 GCA_039986395.1 Cyclobacteriaceae bacterium | reverse complement strand
GCTCTGTGCAAATCGAACAGCATCTACAATGCCTTTAGCTTCGCCAGCATGTATAAACAAAGTTTGTGTTCCATCAAACAGTCCTTGCATCGCCTCAAGCTTCAAATTGGCAACTTTGCTATTATCAGCACCATATGCCGCAGCTTCCTTGAAATGCATGTCCAATTCATCTGTTTGCGTAGCGTAGTTTTTGTTGGGTTCTGTTTTTACAGTAAACGTGGAGAAATCAAATCTACGATTCAGCATATTTGGCCAATTCATATGCATTCCCATATCGACTGTGTGAGCCGCATCTTCCCAGTTCCATCCCTCCATCTCGACAACGGACGATGTTCCAGAAATTCTACCACCTGTTGGAGCTGTCTCAGCTAACAACACTCCATTAAATCTGAATGTTGCTATGTTTTCTGAATCCGTATTGTACGAAATAATAGACCGCACATTAGGGTTGAGATTCCCCGTCTCATTGTTGTCTCTCATGGAGCGCACTGCATTTACCTCAGACAAGCCAACTTGAGAATTCGGTAAAATGAAGCCTGGATAAACATGTTTTCCATCAACCTGAACAACGGTGTAACCATCCGTATCTACATTTTCTGAAGCAGCTTCCACTCGAGTTAACTTACCCTTGTCAAAACCAATTACGGAATTCTGGATTACCTGCCCGTTTCCTAAATGAGCAATTCCCCCAATCAATAGCATTGGACTCTCCTGTGCTTTTGCAGGAACAGGAACCTGTGCAACCAACGTTGTGGCGACGATTGCATTTAGAATAAGTGTATATATTATCTTTTTCATAATTCCTATCGGTTAAAGTTTACGTGTGAATGATCTCCTCGATCCTCACAATGATGTTCCAAACGAACGCTGGATCCGCCCTTTTGCATTCTACCTCCTGACTTCTTGACCCCTTTCATTTTCTGAATCAAACGAGCTCGTTCGGTCTGCAGTGCTGCTCTTGCCTGTGCGTCTTTCTCTATATCAAAATAGACCACACCATCAACGATGGTTTTTTCAACATTTGCATAAACTGATAAAGGATGATCTGTCCAAAGAACCACGTCCGCATCTTTACCAACTTTAATACTTCCCATTCTGTCATCAAGATGAAGAAGCTTGGCTGGATTTAGCGATACCATTTTCCAGGCATCTTCTTCGGACATTCCTCCATACTTGACAGACTTGGCAGCTTCCTGATTCAATCGTCTTCCACTATTGGCATCATCGGAGTTGATTGCTGTCACAACACCTTCATTATGCATAATCGTCGCATTGTATGGAATGGCATAGCGAACCTCCCATTTGTAGTTCCACCAATCAGAGAAAGTTGAAGCACCAACTCCATGCTCTCGCATCTTGTCTGCTACTTTGTAACCTTCCAAAATGTGAGTGAAAGTGTTGATATTAAAATCAAAGTTCTCGGCAACCTTCATCAGCATATTGATTTCCGACTGAACATAAGAATGACAAGAAATGAAGCGCTGCTTATTTATGATCTGAAGCATCGTTTCGTCAACCAAATCTCTTCTTGGCTTTTTAGCGGAAGGCTTGGCTTTTTTGGAAAGGCCGTTGTAGGCACCCCATTCCTTCTGGTATTCAAGCGCATTGGTAAATCCGTCCACAAAGACCTGCTCCACTCCCATTCTTGTTTGTGGGAATCGAACGGAGTTCTGATTGCTTGATCGTTTTACATTCTCACCCAGGGCAAATTTGATAAACCCATCCGCTCCTTTGATTTGCATTTGCTCAGGAGACAATCCCCACCGGTGTTTTATCAGCGCTGATTGACCACCAACCGGGTTTGCCGAACCGTGAAGGATCTGACCTGCAGTCACCCCACCCGCCAGCGATCGATAGATGTTTATGTCCTCTGAGTCCACTACGTCTCCAATCCGCACCATACTTGAGTTTGTGGCAACATCATTGATACTGGTAGCTGCAATGTGTGTGTGCTCATCAATGATTCCACTAGTCAGGTGCTTACCTGTTCCGTCTACAACTGTAGCCGCAGGATCGCTAAGACCTTTTCCAACAGCAGCTATCTTTCCATTCTTAAGCAGAACATCTGTTTCTTCTACTACTCCTTCAGCCTCATTTGTCCAAACTGTAGCATTCTGAATTAGAATAGTTTCTTGCTTAGGTACTTCCCTGTTTCCGTAGGCTAAAAATGGAAATATCACATCCCCTACAGTCTCAGCCTCACTTTCTTTTGTTCCCTCTCCACCTTTTTCATCTTTCTCATCAAGGTCTCCAGATCTAGTTGCTGCCCAGTCGATCCATTTACCATCAGCCAACTGGCCGGTTCCTTTCCATCCTGAATCTGTAACCCATCCCGAGAGTCTAGTCAATTCCTTAGTTTCAGAATTTTCGGCGAAAGACATTGAAACGAGGTTCTCTTCAAACTTCCCTTTAATGTCAATAGAAGTAGAATCATTCACGATGATTTTAGCCTTTTGCGAACCAGGCTTTCCACTTACCTCCATCTCGAACGATTGACCATCTATCGTCAGACTGTACTTACCAGCATTGTCATCTACATCGAGCGGCTTGTATTTGTTTGCTTTTCCTTGCACCCAGTTTTCATGAATTACAGTTTTCTTGTCAAACAATCCTCCTGAAGTGATGATGAAATTGGCTAGCATTCCTGATTTCAAGGAACCAACTTGATTATTCATTCTAACCAAACTTGCTGGTGTTGATGTCAAGGCTTTCAGAGCCGTCGACTCAGACAGTCCGTTTTCTATGGCCTTTCGAATATTTCCAAGAAACTCGCTTTTCTTTTTGAGGCCAGCAGAGGTAATTGCAAATTGGATTCCAGCAGCTTCAAGTTTTCCTAAGTTTGTTGGAGCTAGTTCCCAGTGCTTCATATCGGCGAGATTTACTCGTTGAGCATCGATTGGATCATCTACATCGTATGCGTCAGGGTAATCCACGGGAACAATCAATGCTGCTCTTGTCGCTTTAACTTCGTTAATTCTTTGATAAGAATCGCCAGAGCTTTTGATAATATATTGCTTGCCAAATTCGTCTCCGATTTTATCTGCACGAGCTACGTCAATCCAGCCACCTGCATCAAAAATTTGTGGGAGGTTTTGAGAAGAAATCCATCCCTCCAATGCCTGATCCTTGAACGGTCTTGGGTTAAATTGTCCGTACCACTCTGCATCAAAATACGTTTGTCGTAGCAATGAAATATAGCCCATTCTCGAAAAGGGATACCCTTGCTTGGAGGTTCCCTTGCTGAATGAGTAGTTAGCTGACGCGCTTTCGGAGAGAAGATCTTCGTTGTCGTTGGTTCCCAGTGTTACGAAGGCGGACGTGCCTCTTGCAAGTCCATCTTCCCTGACTGACATCACCGCTCCGAAACCAATCTTTCTTAGTTCTTCCGCTGCTTTGTTGTCGCCACTGAATTCACTACCAGCGACATATCCAGATTTGATAGCATCGTTGGCATTATAGGCTCCTTTCGTTTCTGGTAAAATTTTCTCCGCTGACGAAAAGAAACTACCACCACCAGTCCGTTTTACCTCTGGAAGCCCGTAGCTCGTATGGAGATCTATCAGCGAAGGATAGATGTATTTACCATCAAGGTCGACACTTGTATACCCTGCTGGCACTCCAAGGTTTGCTCCAACTTGAACGACTTTCCCATCTTTAATAAGAAGGGTTCCGTTGTCAATTCGTGTTTGATGATCTACCATGATGGTAGCATTTGTAAAGGCATAAGCCCGATCCCTCTGATCCTGCACGTCGTTTGGGGTCACGGTGACCTGCGCCCAACTTGCAAATCCAAACAGTGCGAGGGACACTGTCTGAATAAATCTTATATTTTTCATCGGTTTTAGATAAGTTGTTTTAGACCGATGAATTTAGAAAGAAATGGTTTAAGCGAGAGGTGTACATCGCAAGTATTATGTGAATGGTTATTGTGATCTGCTCGAAATGCCAAGCCAAAACGGACAGCACACCAGTTAATCCACGTCTAGATTTCTGTCATTGAATGGTGACTTGTTTGGTAACATTAAGGTAACATTGGTAATATTTGAGTAATTTTACCGCAACATTTAAATCGTGGAGAGATGAACGGAATAGTAAAACACATTAGAAGAAACCCACTGATCATACTGCAGTCCTTGCCTTTGGCGCTTGTCTTGACTGTTGTAGTGCTGTATTTTATCTTGTAGGAAAGGTTCTAGTCAGCATATCCCACTCTCTTTAATTCTCAAAGCAAGTATTTGGTATCTCAAGCTGTGCACTAGATCTCTGATAAGTTATCGCTACATTTAGTTTATGCAAATGGAGTCCTTTACAGCGGTGGATTTTGAAACGGCTCACACCAATCCAAACAGTATCTGTCAGGTCGGACTTGTGCGCGTGGAGAAGGGTGAAATCGTCAAGCAGGTCAACCGGTTGGTAAGGCCTCCCAACAATTTCTACTTCTACAAGAACATTGAAATCCATGGTATCAAACCAGTGGACACCGAGGATGCTCCAACATTTGATGTCGTGTGGCACGAGGATATGAGACGGTTTATTGAGGACGAAGTGTTCGTGGCACACAATGTAGGCTTTGACTCAGGCTGCCTTCGCAGCACCCTCGCCTACTATGATGAGGTTCAGCCACACTTTGAGGAACGATGCACTCGTATGATATATAGACGAGGACTAGCTTATCTGAGTAAAAAGTATAAGATAGAATTGAATCACCATGATGCACTAAGCGATGCACATGCGTGTGCACAGTTATACTTGAAGCATCTTGCTCATCAAAACCTACCCAAGACCGGATCGCTCTTCCCTGATTACCTATGAAGAAATGGTTGCGTATATCATCAGAAACTTCTTGTTCTAATTCTTAATTTTGCGATTTGCTACTTAGAATAATCATCCTTGCATGTCAGAAGATTTCCTGTCCCAAATAAGTCAATTAGAGATCGATAAATGCATTTCGGTTTTGGAAGAGCTTATTGGCGATACTAATCAACTGATGGCACTCCCAGAAGAGCAACGTGTAGCTCTCATGAAAGCTGCCGGGATTCTCTCCCGTCCTGACAAAGAGGAGCTTTTAAAGCGAAGGAAAGATCATACAAAAGCTGCTAAGCGGAAAATGATTGAGCGAGACAGGCACCGTCGCAAGGAGACAGGAATTCGGAGCGCACGTGAGACTGCTGTCTTTGAGGCTCCGAAGCAGATTGAAACAACCGGTCCCAAGACCGAAAAGTCGGAACTGGAATCGCCACGTAATTGCTATGTATGCAAAAAACTGTTTACACATGTACATCACTTCTACGATTCGATGTGCCGGGAGTGTGGAGATTTCAACTATGCTAAACGCTTCCAAACTACGGATTTGACCGATCAGGTGGCGGTGGTTACTGGTTCTCGTCTGAAAATAGGGTATCACATAACACTCATGCTTCTCCGCGCAGGAGCTACTGTGATTGCAACTACACGATTTCCTGTTGACTCCGCACTTAGGTTTTCTAAAGAAGAAGATTTTCCTGAATGGAGTGATCGGTTGAAAATCCACGGTCTAGATCTACGACACATTCCAAGCGTGGAGATCTTCTGTAATTTCATTGAACTTCAATATTCACATCTGGATATTCTTGTAAATAATGCTGCGCAAACTGTTCGAAGACCATCGGGCTTTTACCATCATCTTATGGAGAATGAAGAGATGCCTGTGAATCAGCTCCCACTACCAGCCCAAGGTCTACTGTCTGATCATCACAATTGCGTAAAAGAACTGAAGGAATTATCGGAAGGTACTTTAGGGAAGCAGAATAACACACTGCCTGTTGCATGGCAGTCTCCAGAACCTGGTATTGGACTAAGAGCTTCGGCGCAACTCTCACAAATTCCATACAGTTTTGAAAGCTCCCTCCCTTCAAAGGAAGTGTTCCCTCAAGGAAAATTGGATGCTGATTTGCAGCAGGTAGATTTGAGAAAAACAAATAGCTGGCGTTTGAAACTTGGGGAAATAGAAACTCCTGAAATGGTTGAAGTGCAACTTGTTAATGCGGTTGCACCATTTGTTTTATGCAATCGTTTATCTCACCTAATGCGGAAACAGCAGACTGGTAAGAAACATATAGTGAACGTATCAGCTATGGAGGGAAAGTTCCACCGATTCCACAAAGAGGACAGACACCCGCATACCAATATGGCCAAAGCTGCACTGAACATGATGACCCATACATCTGCCCTGGACTTCGCCAAAGATGGCATCTATATGAATGCGGTTGATACTGGCTGGGTTACAGATGAGGATCCAATTGAACTGTCTACACGAAAAACGGAGGTACACGATTTTCAACCCCCACTTGATATTGTAGATGGTGCCGCCCGAGTGCTGGATCCGCTTATTGACGGAATTAATACCGGGAAGCATTGGTGCGGCAAATTTCTTAAAGACTATCGTCCAATAGACTGGTAGATTCAGATGGCCAACTGGACACATTTCTATGTCATTCGCATTGAGTTTTTGGGGTTTCGCTATCATGGATGGCAAAAGCAACCAGGCTTAAAAAGTGTACATGGGATGGTTGATAAAACATTACAGTTTGTTTTGGGGCATGACAATTTTAGAACTCTCGGGTGCTCTCGAACAGATGCAAAAGTATCAGCGGATGATTATGCATTAGAATTATTTGTTTTGGAAGAGCAAATTCCAGAACGCTTACTGCACAGTTTGAATCGCAATCTCCCTTCAGATATTCGAGCTAAATCAATCGTTGTAACGAGTGCAGATTTCAATATAATCCAGAGTCCGAAGCTCAAAGAGTATCATTACAATTTTTCCTTTGGAGAAAAGTCTCATCCTACCAATGCGCCAACCATACGAGACTTTGGATTGTCTCTGAATATTGACCTGATGAAGGAGGCCGCAAAGGTTTTCCTGGGATTGCACAATTTCAAGCGTTATGTCAGCAAACCAGCTCCCGATACTGACTTCCAGCGTGAGATCTTACAATCAGAGATCGTTGCCAATAGCAGGTTCACTGGAAATTTTGTTCCTACAAATTCCTACGTTTTCAAGGTTGCTGCTAAGAGTTTCATGCGCTATCAAGTACGATTGATGATGGGTGCTCTGGTAGAAGTAGGTAGAGGCTCTTGGTCAATTGAGGATTTGAAAGAGTCACTTATAGACTTCGATGGTAGTCAAATCAAACATGTGGCTCCCTCTTCAGGTCTGACGCTGCATCGTGTCGATTTTGAAAACCCTTAGCCTTCCTAATTTTATACTAATGACTCTCCATTCAAATCTGAAGTGAGAATATCCGACATGTAATCAAACAGTGGGCGCATTTGAACAAAGGCATTTGCAACTGTGATATGGAAGTCTTTCGAAAACACTTCTTTCTGAGTGAAATCATGTCGTACCATAAACTGTTTGTATCTCAATAAATCAATGTTCGTATGTTCCTTGTCAAACCCCTTTGGAGCTGTCTTTAGTTGAGCGCCAAGCAGCTCGCCAAAGAATCCTTTGAACTCCTTTGAATTGATCACATTCCGTAGCGGATCTGCATCTTGCTCCAGCTGTCTACGAATATGCAATAAGTCCTGCGGATTAGGCCCGAAAAAACCTCCCATAACAAACGATCCCTTTGGTCCCACTTGATAATAGTAGCCTCCCCTCCTTTCCGCAGTTGCACGTCTCAAGTAGCCAGCCCAATTTGTTTTGTAAGGTGTCTTGTCTTTTCCGAATCGGACATCACGATATATCCGATACAAACTCTTTTTTCCAGAATCAGTCTGAATGACATCATGTTTATTCATTTCGACAAGAAGGCGATCAGCAAACTCGATCATTTCTTCATGAGCCTCAGTGTATTGATCCTTGTTGGATTGAAACCACTCTCGGTTGTTGTTCTTGTCCAGAATCTTTAAAAATTCGAACGTTTTTTTCATTGCCGAAAAGATAACGAAGATTCAAGTGTTCCTCGTCAGCAAAGTCAAGTAAGGTGCTTTGAAACAAAGCCACCTTACCCTACCTATTAACAACAAAAAACGATTACTTAAAACTGCTTTTGAAGACCACGGCATTTGCTGGTTTAGTCAATTTAGTTTCGTCAAATTCCTTTTGAAGACTATAGTTTGTCACTGTGTGAATGCCGTAATTCCTACCATTTTGCGTAATTGTGTCATATCGTGCGGTTAGCTTCAACCCATCAACCTCGGTGTACTCCTTATATACTTTGAGCAGAGGCCCCATAAACTCTGTGGTTTCAGGACGGCCGAAGACTTTGAAAAGGTCTTTATCAGTCACTGTATATAGCACACCTCGGAGAACGTATGTTTCCGGATCAATATACAAATCAAAGTATTCGTATGGAGATGATCCTGTAAAGGTCAGGCGAACGGTGTGAAAGTCTTTTCCTTGCTCAATTTGATCCACCTGAGTTTTTTCTTTCAACTCTAGATTTGCAATATCATCTTGGGTAACCCAGACCACATTGATAAAAAAATAAGAGACTCCTGACATCATGGTTGGTGGATTCAGCCTCTTCCAATCTACTGTCCACACCTCTTTTCCGTCGTTGACCAACAAAG
>JBDWQX010000214.1:0-8485 GCA_039986395.1 Cyclobacteriaceae bacterium | reverse complement strand
TGCAAATTGGGCTTCCCCGTAACAGATTTAATCATCTTGTTGTAAGCAGCCTCGTGAATTATGTTGGAGTTGCTAAGAATGTAGGTGTCGAACCTATGACTCACATTGGAAAGGATTTCCATTCGCTCCTTTGGCAAGTTTTTCAGCATCGAATTCCAAATGGAATCAAACTCGTCGTCTCTCAAAGACATACCCAGGAGATCGTTCACACTTGTTCGAAACTCTGAGGGAGTTATTTTGCTTACCTCAAAGTCACGAAGAATTGGTGCTGTAACTACCAACTCATGAATCTCATTCGCATTCTTTTTTGCTGCATTTGCAAATCCAGAAATCACCCGTGGATAGTCAAGTTCGATGATAACCTCACCGAAATCAAAAATCACTCCTTCAATACCATCAAGTTGCTGCGACATCCGTTGAATATTAGGGCGCAAATATGTAATATTGCGCTCCTAATTTCAAATGAGCTTTCGGGCCTATAGCTCAGCTGGTTAGAGCACCTGACTCATAATCAGGTGGTCCCAGGTTCGAGTCCTGGTGGGCCCACGATAAATAAGACCTCACTTTTTCAAGTGGGGTTTTGTGTTTTACGAACGATCGGATCAACTTCTGGGAAGTTAACGGCCAGTCCGAAAAATTTGAACCCACTTTAGCGGCCTTTCATTGACTCTGACTTAAACTCGCTTGGGGTTTGGCCAGTGTATTTTTTGAAAGTTCGGTAGAATGTAGCTTTAGAACTGAATCCTGAAATCAATGCGATACTGGCAAAGTCATAGTTTTCGTATTTGCCACCTAGTAGGTTCTTTTTAAGGTCTTCTATCCTGTAATGATTGACATAGTCTGTAAAGCTCGAAAAGTCCATTTCAGCTAAATGATTTCTTATTGCGGATTTTGTCAATCCGGTTTGAATGGACAGTTGGTCAATGGTTAGTCCTGGGTTTCGATAGATTTCATGAATGTCAAAACAATCCGAAAGAATCGAGTTTACGTCTGCATCTCTGTTGGAGTTGGCTAGATGAATAGACGTTTTAAGAAAATATTTTTTGATCCACTGTAGCTCGGTTATGCCGTAAAAAGTCAGAAAAATGTATAACGCCAGATAAATTGGAACGGCGAAGTATTGATAGTACGGCAATGCTATCGCTTGATTCAAATCATCAACAAAAGCAACATCTGAGTGTTTACTAAGTACAAGGATTAGAGCTGGAAGTATCGTTGAGAGCAAATGAATATTGACGATCAGGTAGAAGCTAAAGAACCGAGTTTTGGATTCCTCCTTAAGATTAATACGAATATGTTGATTGAATTCCTTTAGTCCAAGTTTGAAGTAGATTAGGATCAACAGCCAATACGAGTAATATTTTATGTTGTTAATTATGATTCTACCGTCGCTGCGAGGAGCCATAGAAAATTCTCCAAAAAGGATGAGCGAAAACAGAACCAAGGGAATGATTAAATGCATTAGGCTGGTTCTAACCTTCCACTTTTTATTCAACGCCATCAAATACAGGTAGAGCACTGGCCCAAAAAAGAAGCCCTTCCATGTCCATATCAAGATATGAAAAATTGCATTTGATTTCAGGAAGTCAGGGAAGATAAGCATGAGTGGAGAGTGACTTACCAGAAGGCAATAAATACCCAAGAAAACATTCTTGGGGTTTTTCTCAAACACATTGAGCAGGCCCACAATAGTTATCTGAAGGATAATAAAAAGCTGAACTCCTATGAATATTTGATTCCAGTCGTACATCGAATTGTAGTTCTAAGAAAGGCAATTTTTCGAATAAAAATTATTCTCAATATCGGAACTATAGAAACTTGTCTCAAAAAAATGAAATGAGACATATCTAAATCAAGATGATTTTCAGACAAGAAACATCAGCATTTAGTTTGCTGATTGTTGACAGTAATCAAATGTAAGAAACCACAAAATGAAGAACCGAAAAACACTTTGTCGCAAAACCCAGTCTATTGTTTACGGCTTGATATTTCTAATTCTTTCTTCTTGCAGCATGGATCCACCTATTGATCTGGAAAATGAAAAAGAAGAAATTATGACAATACACAACAATCAACGGTTGCACCACTTTCAAAAAGACTCTGTAGCGTTCGCACGACAATTGTCTGATCGGTTTGTTTCTGTCAACAGAGGAGAAGTTAACCGACCAACGTTCGAGGAAACCAAGAAGAGGCTCAATCAGTACTTTTCAGCGGTAGAGTTTATAAAGTGGGATGATACAGCAACTCCCGAAATCAGATTTTCGGAAGATGGCAGGATGGCATACACAATTGTTGAAAAAGAGCTACTACTTCACTATTTAGATGAAGGGGTAAAAATGGAAGAACAAACAACTTTCGCCTGGGTCTCCATTTACACAAAAGGAGTTGATGGCTGGCGAATCGACTGCGTTTCTTCTACTAACAAACCGAGTGTCACAACAAGAGCAAGTCAGGACTGATGAATCCAATTCAAACAAATAGAGCAAGCGTATGGCAAATCTGCTTGCTCATCGCATGTGTACTTCTTTGGGGTTGCTCCAGCACACAAGTTGACACTAGAGAAAAAACTGATTTCATCTTGACTGAAAAGGATCTAATTCCTGAAGGAACTGCATTCAATAGCCAAACCAACACGATTTATATCGGCTCTATTTACAAACAAAAAATCATTGAAATTGACCAAAACGGATCAGTAACCAGCAAGATTGGAGTTGATCATTTTGGGGATCTAAGTCCAATTGGAATGGAGATGGATCTTGACAGAAATACGCTTTGGGTCAATGTGGCCCTTGCGCCAATTGTTAACCAATCAAAGTCTTCAGAGTGGAAAACAACGATTATGGCGTTTGACATGACGAACCACGTTCTTCGTAAAAAATATGCCCTAATAGATCAAAAGATGGCTTTTCTCAATGACCTAACGGTTATCCCAAATGGTAATATCTATGCTACGGAGACTTCAAATAGTAAGATTTACAAAATTGATTCGAACACAGATCAGCTCTCTTTGTATTTGGACTTGGTCGATTTCAGTTTCCCAAACGGAATCACCTTTTATGAGCCGTTAAATAGTCTTTTTGTAGCAACCAACGAGGGCATTATAAAAATCGAGCTGATTTCAAAGACGGTTAGCCTTTTACAGGTCTCAGACGGTGTCGACGCAAAAGTCATTGATGGGCTGTCAATTTTCGACAACTATTTCATCGGCCATCAAAGTACCAAGGTTTCGAAATTCTATTTCAATGAGGGGTTGACAAAAATTACCAGATCTGAAGTTATGGACAGTGGTGACGAATTCGATTCCAGCACAACAGGAGAGGTTGGAAATGGGCACTATTATTTCATCGTTAACTCTCAAATCAGGAGTGGAATAAATCAGCAAACTAAATCAATCAAACCACTGGATAGTCTTGAAGAAGTTATCATTAGGAGAATGAAATTGTAATCCTCAATGGTTACATGTCACTGTAAAACAGAACTAAATACACCCATAAACATGAAAAAGATCATCTTCATCCTAGCCCTTACTTCCTTAGTACCCCCTGCCATTTCTCAGGACGATATCTCTTCACTAAAGGATACCTATGCAAAATGGATCGAGGCGTGGAATGATGGAGATTCGAAAGCCGTGGCAAAAATCAGTTGGGGAAACTACGGATTCGGAAGAGATGTGCCATTTTTACGAAGCGGAACTACAGATTCAGTTTCTTACGAACAAGGTATCCAGCGATACATGAACTCCATGCTGAGCATTGATTACAAAGCACATCAAACAAACTTCCGAATTATCGATGGTATTGGTTTTGTAGATGGATTCTATGAACAAACAACACAGCAAACAAATGGACCACTGAGATCAGTATACGGTCGGCAGTCTCTGGTCTTTCTCAAACAAGGTGGAAATTGGAAAATGAAACATTACCATCGATCGGCCCTACCGAATGAATTTACTAGGTAGCGTTACCTAACGACTTATTTTGGAGGGAAATGACAGTTCTCTATCCCCAACTGTACCATGTTGTTCCTTAAATCGCTCTTGAGGATCTCCACTACATGATGTGGTCCGAATTTCCCCAGGGCAGCCACTCCGTACATGAAAGCTCTACCTAGCAAAACAAAATCTGCACCCAGATTCAAGGCCTTCAAAATATCCAATCCGGTTCTAATTCCGCTATCAAATAGTACGGCCATTCTCCCATCGATCAAGTTTACCAATTCAGGAAGCACCTCCAACGGCGAAGGGGCTCCATCGAATTGTCTTCCACCGTGATTTGAAACGACCACACCATCAAGACCAATCTTCATGGCTTCTTCCACATCCTTTGGGTGCAGAAGTCCTTTAATAATCACTGGTCCATCCCACTCGTCTCTGGCTTCTTTGCAATACTCCCAGGACAGATCAACTCCCATTTGATCACTTACGAACTCACCAACCGACATCATCGAATTGAAATCTGAATAGTGCTCCACGGTTCGAAGTCTGGGTAGTCCGTTCCGTAATGTCCCCAAAGACCAGATCGGATGCGTCACTCCCTGCCATAAAAAATTGCGCGTTATTGTCGGAGGTGTACTCAATCCTGCTCGTTTGGTACGCTCACGCTTACTTGGAGTGGGGACATCCGCAGTAATTACCAACGTATGAAAACCCGAATTCTTCGCGCGACCCAGCAGTTTCTTTCGTAGCTCTCGCTCCCTTGGTGGATACAATTGAAACCATCCCATCTCTCCAAGGTGTGGACCAACCTTCTCAGGTGTCTCCCTCGCAAGGGTGCTCAATGTAAAAGGTATGTTGCATTGCTTAGCTGCCATCGCTAAGTAAATCTCGGCTCTAGGCCACATCAACCCTGTTAGGCCTACTGGAGCTACTCCAAAGGGTGCATCATAGGTCTTGCCGAGTAGCGTAGTTTCAAGATTAGGTTTGAGTGCTCCTTTGCAAAACTGCGGAGTCATAACGATGTCCTCGAAGGCTCTCCTATTCCTTTTGACTAACAATTCTTGACCAGTTCCCGTTTCCAGGTATTCCCAGGCGACTTTTGGTATTCGACTTTTAGCGCGTTCGGCTAAGTCACTTATCGCGGGGTATTGATTGAGCCATTTTTGTTTGTAGTTGTCGTAGGACATAATATAAAGGTACAGGGTACGGAAGTGATGGCATGAACAGCATCAGAATACACGCTGATTTTTTGTCAAGGGTCAACAAGAGTTCAGGCCAGAAGTACAAGAAAACCAGCAGAAACAGTGCTCCAACAAGTATTTCGTCTATCCGCTGATGAGACTAAATGTGCCATTGGTCAATACCTGTTTGCCTTGCAGCACATTTGGATTAAGGATTTCAATCCACCCGTTTGCACTTTTCCCTACCTGAACCAATTCTTGCTCAAAATAGATAGCGTCTTCCTTTTCACCCGTTCTGGTCAAGACGTACATTTCTCCATCCATCTCTACGACAGCACCTTCAGGAAGGCAAAGACCTGTGTCCTTATCGGTTTCAATTTCAGCTTCTACGAACATCCCTGGAATAAATCGCTTCTCATCCTCTTCACCAACATGTCCATGAACATTGATTGTCCGATCATTTCCATCTACCGATTTTCCAACCAGATGAACAGATCCATAAAAAATCTCTTCCCCTGATTCTGGTACCTTAAAGTTGATCACCTGCTCTTCCTCTATCATCAAGGCATCTTTTTCGAATACCTGCAGCTCCAGATGCAGGTGGTCCACATTTGTTATTTCTACTGCAATATCTGCGGCATTGAGAAACGCCCCTTTGGTGGTATTAACCGCTGTGATTGAACCTGAAAGTGTTGCATAAATTGGAATCGTACTTCGAATATTTCCATTTTCCAGATTTTTGATAGAGATATTAATCAATTTTAATTGCTCACTCAAACCTGCAAACCTGGCAAGCATGACTTTGTAGTCTGACTCCGCTTTCTTCATACTCTTCTGTGAAGCGATGTTTTCATTGGCCAACGTCTGCTGACGTTCAAAATCAATTTTCAAATACTCAAGTTGCTCTTTTGCCTCTAAGAATTGTTGCTGCATGTCTATGAACTCAGGATTCTGAAGCGTGAACAATAACTCGCCTTTTCTCACTTGCTGACCAGGCAAAATGTTAATTTCCTTCACATACCCACCATAGTATGGACTAATGGATGCCTTACTCCCGGGTGGGACGTCGACATAACCCCTTGTTGAGATTACAGTGGGAATTGATTGCTCGGATAACTCTCCAAGTTTCATTCCTGAGGACTCAAATTGAGACTTAGGTACAACTACCTGATTTGCTTGTCGTGCAACCGTATTTTGCACGGTCGCTTGGTCTTCTCCTGTCCCGCAGGAAAACAGAGTAATGGCAAGTAACACTGCCAAATATATGTTTGATGTATTCGTATTCATGTCTTTTACTTAATTGGTGAAATAGTTGATTTCCAACACGATCTGATTGTACTGCCTCATACTACCCAAATAATTGAGTTCAATTTTTATCGCCTGATCCATTGATTGCACATATTGGAAAAAATCAATTTCTCCACTCTGAAATCCTTTGGTAGCAGTTTCTATAAGTGCAACAGCAAGCTGTTTTCCTGTTTGTTCATAAATAGTTAGCGCTTCTCGCTGCTTAGCAAGGTCAACCTGCAATTGTTGAGACCTTGAGTTCAATGTTGTTCGGAAATTTTTCGCTTCGTACTGAAGGCGCTCCTTTTCTAGCTTGCCTGTTAGAATCCTGGATTTGCTCCCTCCAAACAAAATCGGAATCCCAAGTCCTACCTGGAACCCCTGATATGTTTGCGAATTCACAGCATTGTTCGTCCCCTGAAAATATTCAAGCTGAATACCTGGAAGTAGTTTATTCTTTTCAACCTTGTACGCCTGATCAACAGAGATTATAGCTTCCTGATAGTAAAGCAGATATGGGTGATTTGCCGTATCTATGGGCACCACACTTAATTGTTCGAAGGACGTCTTAGAAACTTCGAACGGCTCTTCTACCTGAATCAGAGACCCTAGTTTGATATATGCGGATTGCAGATCACTTTCTGATTGACTTAGTAGCAGCTTAACTTCATTTTGCCTGCTTTGTGCGTTGAGTTTTTCCAAATAATTCGATTCTCCCAGCTCATACCTACGGTCAGCTGCACGTGCAAAATGACCGTAAATACTATCTAGAAACTGATAATTGATAATTAAGCTTCTAACAAATAATACTTCATCATACGCATTTGAAACTTGTCGAATCAATACTTTTTCGTTAATCGCATGCTGATTTTGCTGCATCTGTGATTTGCTCTCCAACAGTTTCTTTTGCGCACCATAAAGAGTAGGGAATGCAAAATTCTGCTGAATCCCCCATACTTTGAGAGGCGAATTGTTTGGAGCCAGATTGTTCTCATCATAATTGAAGTAGACATTGCTTTTCTCGAAATTGAACGCTGTGCCTACCATTGCATCACTCTTTTGTACAGCTACTTCCGATGACCTAAAAGAGGCATTATTTTCTCTTGCCATTTCTATTGCCTCATCAAGTGACAGTTTTCTGGTTTGAGCACTGGCAAGTGCTGGAAATAGCAACAAACACCAAACAATGATCTTGCGATTTACTTTTATAGAAGTACTCTTCTGATCAAAAATTGAGTAAAGGACTGGCAAGACAATTAGGGTAAGCAAGGTTGCAGTGATCAGTCCACCAATCACAACAGTGGCCAGTGGTCTTTGCACTTCCGCTCCAGCTGAAGAAGAAATCGCCATTGGAAGAAACCCAAGTGCAGCGGCTGTTGCCGTGAGCAATACTGGTCGAAGTCTTTGCTTGGTACCTAAAAGTACACGTTGCTTTACATCGTCCAGTCCTTCTCTCTTTAGCTCTTTGAAGTGTTCAATAAGTACAATACCATTTAGAACGGCAATTCCAAAAAGCGCGATAAACCCCACTCCTGCAGAAATACTAAAGGGTAAATCTCGGAGCCAAAGAAGCAATACGCCACCTACCGCGGAGAGTGGAATTGCACTATAAACCATCAACGCCTCCCTTGCTGACTTGAGTGCAAAGTGCAGTAAAATAAAAATCAGAAATAGTGAAATAGGTACTGCGACAGCCAATCTTCTTCTAGCATTCTGCAGATTTTCAAACTGGCCACCGTAGTCTATCAGGTAGCCAGGTGGGAGTGTCACCTGGCTACCAATTATTCCTTGAACGTCATCAACAACCGATTGCAAGTCTCTGCCCCGGACATTTACTCCCACTACGATTCTCCGCTTCGTATCATCTCTTGAAATCTGAGCTGGTCCTTTCATGTAGACAATTTCAGCCAGTGCACTCAAAGGCACTAAACCTCCGTCAGGGAGCGGAACAAACGTGTCCTCTATATTTTGGATGTCCCTTCTAAAGTCTTGAGAAAATCTCACCACCAAGTCAAACTTTCGCTCCCCTTCAAAAATGCTTCCAGCAACCTTCCCTGCAAATGCCATAGAAATTACTTCGTTG
>JBDWQX010000213.1:0-56659 GCA_039986395.1 Cyclobacteriaceae bacterium | reverse complement strand
ATTTCACCCTTGGTGAATATAAAGTAACAGATTATTTTATATAGTAAGGAATCCTAACTATAATTGTACTATTGTTTAATACTTAAAAACTTTAGTGAAATGAAAAAATCAGTTTTTTATCATGCTGGCTGCTCCGTCTGTGTGAGCGCAGAGACCGAGATCGTTGATTTAGTTGGTCACGACAATGTTGAAATTGTTCATCTAGGAGAACAGAAAGCAAGAATCACTGACGCCGAGGATCTTGGTATTAAGTCGGTACCAGCACTAGTAACTCCAAGTGGAAACGTGCTCCATATCAACTTCGGCGCTTCAATGGAAGATGTCAAAGCTTAATTTGTCTTAAATAGTTAGGAATCCTAATTTAAATCTTAAATCATGAAGAATATTTTATTTATTTCGATCCTTTTGACTTCTTGTATGTCGAGGACCTTTTCTCAAGGAGAAAATGAAGATCCGACTTTTGCTAAAACCAAAGATTTGGTAATAAGAAGTGTCTCGGTGAAGTACAATGCAGATCTGGAACTCCTTGTGTTTTCAATGACAGTAGAGGGAAGTGCTGGGGCTACTGTACCGAATGAAGTCGGGCAGCTAGATGGGGCACCTGTTCTTGGGTATGTTTTCCCAACGAACTTGAAGTCGGCAGATGTTGGTTTTGGTGAAACCGAAGGAATTGTTGCGCTTGCACTCACGTCTCATCCTGATTTCGATGATACGCCGCTGTGGGACGAAAACTACGATCGCAATTTTGGAAACGATGGGGTAGTATGGCATTCACATTGGGTTGTTCTTGAATCCAATGAATCAGTGGCAGGAGGACTTTCAGTAAAGCAGTTTGATCCGGAGAATGATAAGGTCACACTCCCTCCAACCAACCCTGGCATGCCGATGTACATGGATTCTCCGGGATTTCAGGTTTTGACGAATGGCAATCAGATCAAGGTGTTGGTGCCGAGCTTCAGAGTGTCTGGGAAAGCAACTTTCAACTTTGATGCTGTCGCAGTTTATATGCAGGTAAATACCTCAAAAGAAGAGCTGCCGCTACTTGGTGTTTATGCTGTTTATAGTGTCGCATCTGGGGATTTGTCTTTGCCCTATTCTGTAAAATAGGTTTGAAAGGAGGTCGTTGAACCTGAGAGAAAATTTGATTTTTCCAGTTGGTCTACGATCTCTTTTTCTTTCTTTTTAGTTAGGATGACTAACTTTGTTGAATGGCAGAGAACCACTTTGATGTCGAACGGCAAAAGGTTGACCTTAATAGCCGACTGATTGTTGGCTTTGAGAGAATAGCGGAGGTTTTTCGCGTGCTGCTGTGGAATCATGCGAAAGAACTTGGTCTAAGTCCGATCCAAATTCAGCTTTTGATCTTTCTGGAATCTCATGCCATCGAATTATGCACAGTGAGCCATCTCGCCAAAGAGTTTAATATGACCAAACCCACGATCAGTGATGCGGTCAAGGTGTTGGTGCAAAAGGACCTAATCACTAAGGTGGCCGGTGATGGGGATGCCAGAAGCTATGCGATGACTTTGTCCAAGCAAGGAGATCAAGTGATCAAACAAGTAAAAGGATTCACAACTCCACTGGAAAAATCAGTAAATGAGTTAGGGAAAAGTGAGAAAGAGGCATTGTATCAATCAATAACAAAGCTGATTTTTCAATTGAATAAGGATGAGATTATTTCTGTACAAAGAACCTGCTTTGCGTGTAGGTTTCATGAAAAGAAGAAAGAGGGACATTATTGTCATTTCATAAAGGAGGATTTGAGGGATCATGAGATCAGGCTAGATTGCGGTGACTTTGTTTTAGCAGATTCAAGAATTTGAAATGAAACCAAACATTAGAGTTGGATACGGTTATGATGTACATGCACTCGCCGAAGGTGTTGACTTTTGGCTGGGAGGCATTAAGGTTCCGCATACTCATGGAGCATTCGGTCACTCCGATGCGGACGTCCTGATCCATGTTATTTGTGATGCGCTTCTCGGTGCTGCAAACATGCGAGACATAGGATTTCATTTCTCCGACAAGGATCCGAAGTACAAGGGCATTGATAGCAAAATACTGCTCAAAGAGGTCGTCGATCTCATAGTGAAAAAAGGCTATAAGATTGGGAATGTGGATAGCACCATTTGCCTGGAGCAACCGAAGGTCAATCCGCATATTCCTGAAATGAAAAAGGCGCTGGCTGATGTAATGAATGTATCTGAAGACGACATTTCAATCAAGGCAACCACTACAGAGAAACTTGGATTTGTTGGTAAGGAAGAAGGTGTAGCAGCGCATGCCGTGGTTCTAATCTATGGCGATTAAAATCATCACCACCGAAGATGGTTCGCACAGTTTATTTGATGACGAGCTAAATGAAACCTACCATTCTATACGAGGAGCAATTGGAGAATCCACACTTGTTTTTCTCAAAGAGGGACTTCAATACTTTTTGAACGAAACACAAAGCTCGCGGGCAAACATCCTGGAAATAGGATTTGGTACTGGGCTGAATGCGTTTCTAACAGCAAAGTTTGCTACAGAGAGAAAGATCGATATTTCCTTTACTTCACTAGAACCATTTCCAATTGAACGTGAAATTTTTGAAAATCTCAACTATCATCAATCTGAGAAAGAAAAAGAGCTTTTCCAAAAACTTCATGATGCAGAATGGGAAAAGAAGGTGGAAATCTCTTCCAAATTAGCACTGGAGAAAATCTCTTTAAAACTCGAAAACTTTAACACCACTCAACTTTTCCACATTCTCTATTTCGATGCCTTTGCCCCAAGCAAGCAGGCAGAAGTTTGGTCACTAGAAAACCTGAAAAAATGCTTTTCTCTTCTGAGCCAAAATGGAATTTTGATAACCTACTGTGCACAAGGCCAATTCAAAAGGAATCTAGCTGAAGCAGGATTTCAGGTAGAAACACTTCAAGGGGCAATGGGCAAAAAGGAGATGGTTCGAGGAATAAAACGCTGAGATCTAAATTCTCAACTATACTAGCGTTAAACTGACACTTTTTGAGGCGAGTATTTGGTTCTTTTGTTTAAGAAGAAGTTATGCAGCTGGCAAAAATCAATAGATGTGCTACTCCAACTATTGTCTTCCTGGAAGAGCGATCCATCGTGGAGCTAGATTTTAGTGTCCACACTTTTGAGCAACCAACAGCACTTTTTCTGAAGAATGGACAGTATTTCAAAGTATTGGATGGTAAGCCGGCAGTATTTCCGCTAAATGAAACGACTGATCTCAACCAGTACCGATATCTTTTTTCCCATCTAACAGGAATTGGGCATGTACTTCTGAATGAAGAGAAGACCTTTGTACCTGATTTAGATAAATCTCTGAGTAGCTGGCAATCGATGAATCCATTTAATGCCAGCAAGTCAGAACTAGATCTACTGTTTGACACGAATTCATTCATTGAGGAAAATCTTGATCCAACACTTCCAGTAAGTGAAGTCCTTCCAGAATACCGTCGACTTAATCAGATATCTTCAAAACATATACGCCACACACTGCACGAGTGGAAAACACATAAGCTGATAGTGCAGGCGAAATATTTGTTGTTCTTCGCAGGTAAGTCAATTCAGGAAGTAGCTTATGAACTCAGATTCAAAGACCCTGCGTACTTTGGTCGGTTCTTTAAAAGGATGACCACTCAGACTCCAGGAGATTTTATTGAGCAGTCAGTGGATGTTCCATCAAAGTATGTATTGCTAGATCAACTAACAGAGCTCATCGATGAGCATTACAAGTCTCAACACTTCGTGCTGTTCTACGCTGATAAATTAAACCTTACTTCCAGGAATTTGGCCGAAAAAGTGAAAAGGAGTTATGGAATCTCCGTCAAGCAACTGCTTAGCAACAAATTGTACAAGGAAGCTTCCAGTCTAAGGAATCTGGGTTACAAAGTTTCAGACATTGCTCATTTACTGGGTTTTAAGGAGGTGAGCCATTTTTCAGCATTCTTCAAGCGACATCAGATAAGTACAGAAAGTGCCATTCAATAGGAAATTTTTGTAAACTCTTAGGACTCACTAGTCATCAATTTTGCTTCATAAAATTTAATTATGGATAATTCAAAAGAAATGGATGGTATGGTCCTCAAGGGGGAGATACCACAAGCTGTTGACAAATTTTTTGCAGACAGTGCTCAAACAAAGGATGTGGATGGTGGAATCACTACAACAAAGCAAGAAGCATTTGATAAGCTAACTGGTTTTGTTGGCAGTATTGCTGAAGTAAAAGAGATCACACTTTTGCGGTCGGCATCTCAAGGAAATATTTCCATGTCTGAATTCTTTTTCAATTTCGACATGAAAGATGGAAGCGAAGTAAAATGGCATGAGGTAATCCGAAGGATTTGGGAAGACGGTAAAGTTGTCAACGAACAATACTTTCAAAACTAGAAGATCATGAAAAAGCTAAGCATTTTAACCCTGGTACTCTCAGCTTCACTAGTGGTGAAGGCACAAGAGTACAACATAGATGCAACCAAGATTGCGTTGAGTGGCTATAGTCCTGTGTCGTATGTTGATCTAAACCTAGCCCAACGTGGCCTAAAGGAGTTCAAAACTGAGCATGAAGGATTGAAATACTATTTCACTTCAATGGATCAGAAAGCGACTTTCGATAAGAATCCATCTCGTTACCTTCCTCAGTTTGGAGGATGGTGTGCAACTGGAATTGCTGTCGGAGCTAAGTTCAGATCAGATCCTAATAAATTTCTTGTTGACAATGGAAAGCTGTATGTTTTCCTAAATGATCTCGAAGTGGATGCGAAGCAACTTTGGATAGCAGATCCAAAGGAAATGAGGAAGAATGCTGAAAAGAATTGGCCAGAACTGAAAGGCAAATAAGAGCTAGGATTAGTGTTTTAATTTAAGGCAGCCCATTTGGCTGCTTTTTTTTGTTTTCAGTTCACACATTTATTCTAAATTCACTAATGCCACTAATTTGCAAATCAACCAATCTCCTACCTTTACCCTATGTCCGAAAAAACCCTCTTCCTACTTGACGCCTACGCACTTATCTACAGAGCTCACTTTGCTTTGAGCCAAAACCCGCGATTGACCACCAATGGGATAAATACAGGAGCTGTCTTGGGCTTTACCAACTCACTTCTAGAAATCATCACCAAGGAAAAGCCCTCGCACATCGGGGTTGCGTTCGATACTCAAGCACCCACTTTCAGGCATACCGATTTCAAGGAATACAAGGCAACAAGACAGGCGATGCCTGAAGAAATTAAAGTGGCGATTCCCTATTGCAAACAAATTGTAGAGGGCTTTAACATTCCAATTCTGATAAAGGATGGCTTTGAAGCGGACGACCTAATTGGGACTGTTGCAAAGAAGGCTGGAGCCGCCGGATTCAAGGTTTTCATGATGACACCAGATAAGGATTTTGCCCAGTTGGTGGATGAGAATATTTCCCTTTTCAAACCGAGAAGAATGGGAAATGGTGTTGACATAATGGGCATCCCGGAAGTATTGGAAAAATTCGACATCGATACGGTTGATCAAGTGCGGGACGTTTTAGGTCTCAAAGGAGATTCCGTCGATAACATTCCTGGAATAGCGGGAATCGGAGATAAAACAGCCTCAAAACTCTTAAAGGAATACGGCTCAGTCGAAAACATAGTAAAAAATGTAGACCAGTTGAAGGGTGCTTTACAAAGGCGAGTGGAGGAGAACGGTGAGCTTGGGATATTGTCGAAAGAGCTGGCGACTATTAAAATAGATTCACCAGTCGATTTTGATGAGGAAGCGCTGCTTTACGGAGAACCGAATGCGGAAATCCTAAAGCCGATTTTTGATAAACTGGAGTTCAAAACGATTACCAGACGTGTCTTCCAGGAAGAGAATGAAATAAAGAAGGGTGACAGTGCACAACTTGGTTTGTTTGATGGAGGGACTGGACCTGAAGGAGTGACTGAGTCAAAAGAGTCGGTTGCAACTACTAAACACACGTATCACCTGGTTGAAGGTTCCGAACAAATTCAGGAACTGATAGACAAGCTGCAGGGCCAGCAGTCCTTTTGTTTTGACACCGAAACTACCAGTTTGGAAACCCGTGATGCAGCCTTGGTTGGTATAGCTTTTGCGATTGAAAAGGGCGAAGCCTGGTATGTGCCATGTGGGGAAGACGTAAAAGATATCATACAAAACTTCAAAGAAGTGCTTGAGAATCCTGACTCCACCAAGATTGGTCAGAACCTGAAGTATGATATGCAGGTATTGCGAAACTATGGAATAAGGGTTCAGGGACCGATCTTCGACACGATGCTTGCTCACTTTCTTTTCGATCCTGATTCTGCAAACGGGATGGATTGGTTGGCTGAAAAATATCTCAACTACAAAACGATCTCCTTTGAGAGTCTTGTGGGACCAAAAGGCAAGAATCAAAAGACGATTGACCAGATTGATCCTGAGAAAGTTACCGAGTATGCATGTGAGGATGCTGACATCACGCTGCAATTAAAGGAGTTGTTGGAAAAGGAAGTTGCCGAGCGGGACCTTGGCAAACTGTTGCATGAAGTAGAGGAACCACTGTCGTTTGTTTTGGCAGATATGGAGTATGAAGGGGTCAAAGTAGACACCGCGGCACTTGAAGTGATGTCGAAAGATCTAGATGTCGAAAGCCGAAATGCTCAGGATAAAATATTTGAAATTGCAGGGGTTGAATTCAACATTGGCTCTCCTAAGCAACTTGGAGAAATTCTTTTTGAACGATTGAAGCTTGTAGAGAAACCTAAAAAAACCAAAACAGGTCAATATGCCACTGGTGAGGAAATCCTATCCAAACTTGCAGACGAACATGAGATTGCTGCTAAAATTCTGGAATTTCGTGAATATCAAAAGCTGAAATCTACCTATGTAGATGCGCTTCCAAAATTGATTAGCCCGACGGATAATCGAATTCATACAGATTATCGGCAAACCGTAGCTTCGACTGGTCGATTGAGCTCAAACAATCCAAACCTCCAGAACATCCCAATACGTACGGCAAAAGGACGAGAAATTAGAAAGGCATTTATTCCACGTGACAATGACCACCTGATCATGTCTGCTGATTATTCCCAGATCGAACTTCGAATCATGGCAGCCTTTTCAAAGGACGAAGGGATGATGAATGCATTCAAGGAAGGAAGAGACATTCATGCCACCACAGCCGCAAAAGTTTTTGGGGTTGACTTAGACAATGTTGAGGACGGAATGAGAAGAAAAGCCAAGGAAGTCAACTTTGGTATTATTTACGGTATTTCTGCATTCGGACTTTCTCAGAATCTCAACATAGCGAGAGGAGAGGCTCAGGAGATTATTGATTCCTATTTCAAAGAATTCCCAAGTGTAAAAAAGTACATGGACGAAACCATTGAAAAGGCACGAAAGGACGAATACGTCGAAACCATCTTGGGTCGGAGAAGATATCTACGAAACATAAATTCACGGAACTTCACCATGCGGGGATTTGATGAACGAAATGCTGTCAATGCTCCCATCCAGGGAAGCGCAGCTGACATTATAAAAATTGCAATGATTAATATCCACAAATGGATGATCGAAGAGAAGGTAAAATCAAAAATGCTGATGCAAGTACATGATGAATTGGTCTTTGATCTTCACAAATCCGAAGAAGAACTTATCAAATCCAAAATCGAGGAATTCATGAAGAATGCCTATCCTCTCGATGTGCCTATGGAAATTGGAATTGGAGTTGGGAACAATTGGTTGGAGGCACATTAATGTAGTTTTCAAGTTTGAAAATGAAACTTTATTAATTGCTCAATGTAGGTTGCATAATTAAGTTGCACTAACATTGGTTATCGTTTCTTAAAATCGTTCAAATGAAATTAGTTGACATCATTCTCTTCGTCACGGCGTTCGTTTTTCTCATCATAGGAATTCACCAGTCCATCGTTGTCGGGTTTATGGAATCCTACTGGATTTTTATGTTTACCATTGTCCTTTTACTTTTATATAGCTTCCGCAAGAATAAGAAAGGAGACAATCCTAACTAGCACTCAAAAAAAATGGATGATCCATCCCCGTATTTAGTCATATTTCTCTGCCTGCTGTTATCTGCTTTTTTTTCTGGAATGGAAATAGCATTTGTCTCTGCCGACAAATTGCATATCGAAGTTTCAAAGAAAAAAGGATCCTTTATAGGAAGAGTTTTGGCCATATTCTCTAGCAATCAATCACAATTTCTTGCAACCATGCTTGTTGGGAATAACATTGCTTTGGTGCTTTACGGAATCATAATGGCGGGTCTGTTGGAACCAATCATCATCCAGCTACTTCCCCAAATTCTGCTAACAGACGTTACCGTTCTAATCATTCAGTCCTTGATTTCCACCTCGATTGTTCTGCTTACCGCCGAGTTTCTGCCGAAAAGCTTGTTCATCATTAACCCTGATCTTTCTCTCCGTTTCTTTGCGCTCCCTATGGCCTTGATCTATGTGTTGATGTACCCGATTGTGTTTTTGGTTGTAAAGCTGTCCGCTCTTTTCATCCTTTTATTTGGATACAAAGTGGCAGACGAAAAGCCAGTATTTGGGCTCACAGACCTTAACAACTATATCAAAAACAACATTCTCAATATTCAAGACAAGGAGGATGTTGAAATTGACGCAAAGATTTTCAACAATGCCATTGAGTTCAAAAAAGTTAGGGTTCGGGAATGTATGATACCTCGAACTGAGATTATCGCTGTGGACGTTACCGATTCGATTGATGAACTCAAGGATGCCTTCATGGATAGCGGGCACTCCAAAATTATTGTCTACAAAGAATCCATCGACGAGGTGATTGGCTACTGTCATTCTTTGGAGCTTTTCAAGAAACCTGAGCAGATCAAATCCATTTTAACTCCAATTTTGATTGTGCCTGAGACAGTTCTAGCGAATGAGCTTCTCATTCAGTTTATCACGGAGCGAAAGAGCATTGCCCTCGTGGTGGATGAATATGGTGGTACATCGGGAATTGTGAGTATCGAAGATGTGATCGAGGAAATTTTCGGAGAGATTCGTGATGAGCATGATGATGAATACTTAACCGAGCAAAAACTGGATGATAGCAATTACATTCTAAGTGCCCGTCATGAAATTGACTACCTCAATGACAAGTTTGAATTGAATCTGCCCGAGGGAGAATACGATACACTTGGAGGCTTCATTTTTGAATTTCATGAAGACATCCCAGTAGTAAATGAAACCATAGACCTTCCTGGATTCACAATCACCATCATCACAATGGAAGAAAACCGCATCGATAATGTCCGCCTTACTTTAATTCAGACCGAAGAACTCGCTTAACAAACCAATATGTTCTACTTCCTATTCCAACATTTTCTGAGAATATCCTTGCGCATGTACTTCAAAAAAGTGGAGATCGTTGGACTCGAGAATCTTCCGAAAGATGCGCCAATCATTATTGCTCCAAACCATCAGAATGCATTTTTAGACCCGTTCCTCGCTGGATCTTTTATGCCATTCCCAATTAATTTCCTTACTAGAGCGGATGTTTTTACTTGGTGGTCAAAACCAATTTTGAAAAGCTTGAATATGATTCCGATTTACAGGATCCGAGACGGATATGGAAAGCTATCCATGAATGACGCTATTTTCAGAACTTGTGAGGAGCTCTTCAGACAGAAAAAAACTGTTCTAATATTTGCCGAGGGAAATCATGGAAAGGATCACTATTTGAGACCACTGACCAAAGGTACTTCCAGACTTGCGTTGCAGGCACAAGCAGCAATTGAAGATGATCTTCAGATTGTTCCTGTCGGGATAAATTATTTTGACCATAGAAAACCTGGAGCAAAAGTAATTTTGGTGTACGGTAAGCCATTTTCTGTCAAACCCTTTGTTGAAAAATATGATGAAAGCAGTGGCAGTGGCCTCATTGCTATACGAGATGCCCTATCAGAAGCCATGAAATCAACGCTGGTAATTCCAGAAAAAACGGACGATTATGAGCAGCTCAAGAAAACAATCTTTCAGAAGAAACATGAAAAACTTTCGTTCTCTGAACTAAGGAAGATTAAGGGTGGTGATACGGAAATCAAAGCACGCAGCACCTCTTCACATTGGCTTCCAAAAGTTTTAAACCCCGTCCCTTTTTTGATCATTGTTAAAATGCTCACTGGTGTCAAAGACGTGGTTTTCAAGTCATCGGTTAAATATGCTGTTGGCGTGTTCGCTTTTCCTATCTGGTGGCTTCTTTCATTTTTCATTATTTATTGGCTCGTTGGAATTATTTCAGCATCAATTACTGTTCTCACAATGATACTGTCATTAATTGCCAGCTATAAATGGTTGAGATAGTCAGATACAAACCGGAATACGCAGATGCATTCAAATCCTTGAACTATGCCTGGATCGAGCAACTCTTCGGCGTTGAAGAACCAGATAAGTTGATTCTAGAAGATCCGGAAGGCCAGATTATCAATACGGGAGGAGAGGTCCTTATCGCTCTGCTAAATGGAAAACCAGTTGGTGCCTGTGCGTTGATCAAGAAAAGTGAAGAGACCTACGAACTAGCCAAGATGGCCGTGTCTGAAGAATCAAGAGGGTTGAAGATTGGATGGCGCCTTGGAACGGAAATCGTAGAAAAGGCCAAAGAACTTGGTGTCAAAAAACTTGTGCTGGAAACCAACACTGAGCTTAAGCCTGCTATCGCGCTGTATAAAAAATTAGGTTTCCAAGAAACTTGTGGCCCTGGCTCCTCCTATGAACGATGCAATGTTCAGATGGAAATGCTACTCTAGTTACTTACCGCGTTCGAAGGCAACTTTGTCGTAGATCACTTTCCCTCCTTCGTTCCATTCCTTTACGATGTAAGGAGTGAAGCTGAAGTTAAATGGATCATCGGAGTAGCGTACCTCCCGTTTTACATGCCTTCCATTATAGTATTCCTTCCAAAGCCCAACTCTATGGTTGAATTTATAGGTGCCTCTCGCAGCCAGGGAGCCATCCTTTCTGAATGCAAAATATTCCCCATTCCGCTCACCGTAGTGCATGGGAATCACTTCTCGCAGCTTCGTCTTTTCAAAGTCATAGTAGGACAGAAGTGACTCCTCTGGCCACCCTTTCCACCAGTGTGTCTTGTCCTGCAGGATGTCATATTTATTAAGACGAACCCATCGCTTATGCTTCATTCCTTTATAGAACCATCCCTCTTCCAGCACCAGTTCCCCAAGCATCTTTTTGTATGGGCCATGAAGTACTCCAGCGTTGGCCTTGTCAACTCTTGGTGAGTTTGTGATTTTCTTTTTCTTATAGTCGTACCAATAGAAGTCTCGCGCGTACTCTGGTGGTGCCTCATACACTTTCAACATGTTAAAAGTTTCAAAGACAAGCTCTCCACGAACAAGGTTTCGAGTAAACCCCTTCCTCGTCTTTATGCCAAAGAAAAAATTCTTCTTGACCTTCTTTTTCTTCTGCTTGACAGGTTCGATCTCCGTCTTTTGGGTAGATGCTAAATCCAGAGTAAGTGGCGTATCATAGTCTACTTTGAAGATGTCATCGATTGTTTCTGATTGATCTTCCTGTGCAAAGGCAACGGTGGTCAAACCGAGAATTGGCAAAAAAAACAGCAGTCTAAAATTTCTCATTCTAAAATCTTAAAAATCTTACTCTCCAGCTCCTCCACTTATGGACGTGCCAAAAAATAACGCATTCATGAAGATTTTATTGGTTCCCCACCAGAAGGCTCTAAAATTCGGATTGTCCGTCAACGTGATTACCCGTCCACGACCAACCGAGGAGATAGTAGCAGCAGGTGAATCTTTGAATCTCTCAAGATTTTCCTCTGAAACATAGCCAGACAAAAGTGGGCCGGACGTATAGACTAGTGGGTTCGCATAAGCGTTCTTTGATTTTTCCATTACCAAATTATGGTTTCGGAAAAGGGGAATCCGATCGCTTTCAAGACCGTAAGCCAAAGGGTGTGACAAGTCCACACGAGCCTCAAAAATGGTACCTCCTGTTACTTGGGCGCCGCGATACTCATTAAGTTTATCGTAGGGTTTGTAGCTGTCGTCTTTGGTGTCGGGTTTCTGATAAGTCACTTTCGTGATCTCCTTATCCGACAACCATTTACCTGCGTTTTTCCAGGCTACAATTACACCGCCTCCTTGAACCCATTTCTTTAAATTCTCCACTCCGGAATCTCGAATGGAAGACAAGTTTCCATTTCCAATTACAATTCTGTTGTAGCGATCTAGGTTCATTGAATTTACCCTTGCTATTGGAAGAAGTGTTACTTTCATCTTAAGGCGCTGATCCAGCAAATGCCAGACTTCTCCCGCTTCGCTACTGTTCATTCGGCCATCTACAAGCACAGCCACTTTAGGTTCCTCTACTTTGGTGTTGGTCCTACTTCCCAAATCAATCCCATTTACCGCCAACCCTGTGGTAATGGCAAACACATCCACTGCATCCTCTTTTACTATTTCATCAATAGTGGCTTCAATAAATGTCCGTCTATCCTCCTGAACTCCGACCGGAATAATCATGGTTCCTCTTGGGTATGTGCGCTTCGCATCCGTGTGTGTTTCGTGAAGCATCTGTACCACAATCTTCTTTTGAAGCAGTCGGTTGATTGCTCGAAAAGCATAGTAACCATATGGTTCAATCGCATAAGCATAAGCTCCTTTGGACCCTACTAGCTTCCCAACAGGCTGTTGAGGCGTTTCAATTTTATCTCCTAAAAGACCGGAATTATACTCTCGTCCCAAGCTGGTCGCTTTCAGGTTGTACGCCAATGGAAGTGTCCAGGTAGATACATCATAGAAAAGGCTATCATTGAAAGTGGTCCTCGTCTCAAACATAGCTTTGGCCAATCGATACTGTGGCTGGTTCAATGGCACCACATAGGCTGAGCCTGGATTATACCTATTTCCAGATTTTGAAACTGAGCTCTGAAGTTCATACACTTCTACCTTATGCTGCGTCAACATTTTCAGCAATTCATAATTCTTGGTAGCATCCTTATCGGAACCAAATACGTAGGCTTTCTCAGCATCTCTCGACGCTAAACTTGCTGCGCTCTCGTAAAATTCCTTTTGATAATCGAGAAATTCCGTTCGGTGAGCAATCCCAGAAGCCATCGTCGACAGTGAGGCTGTAAAGTGATTGCGAACCGCCATGGGAAAGATCAGGACTCCAAATTGATTCTCCTGAGCATGACCCCTTGAGCTAGCTTGCTCAAAAAGGATTCCAACTGACCCATTAACGTCAGGATAGGTGGATCCCTTCCCAATGTAAAAATCGTCAAAACTCTCTTCGCTGGAATATAGAGACCCAATCTTGTCCAGGTACTCCGCATGGAACTTTGCCATCTTATGAGATAGTTCTACATTTTTCTCTGGTGTCCATGGAAACTTCCTAGCTGGAATCCCGGGCTGGAAAAAAAAGGTAGAATTCGTTCCCATCTCGTGATGGTCTGTTAAAATGTTCGGTTTCCATTCGTGGAATCGCTTAATTCTCCCACGTGACTCAGGGTGTGCCAATGGCAACCAGTCCCTGTTCAGATCAAACCAGTAGTGATTCGTCCTTCCCCCAGGCCAAGCTTCGTTGTACTCTCTATCATTTGGATCAGGGTTAATGACATGCGATCGATGTGTATTTACCCAGCTTGCAAAACGATTCAGGCCATCAGGATTAAATGAAGGATCTATAATGATCACCGAATTTTCTAGAAGCTCATCAATCTTATCTCCTTGAGCTGCTGCCAGGTAATAGGCTGTCAATAGCGATGCGTTTGCACCACTCGCCTCATTTCCATGCACCGAATATCCAAGCCACATGACGATCGGCATATCGGCAGTATTCATACCTCCCGACTGCGAGGGGTCTGTTAGTTTCAAATGATCTGCCTTGATCTGATCAAGCTTCGAATGATTGTTGGTAGAGGTGAAAATCAAGTGCATCAGGGGCCGGCCTTCGTAGGATTTAGCGAATTCTTCAAGCGCGATTCTATCAGACGCTGCGGCAACTGTTCGCATGTAATAAATAAGCTGATCGTGACTGACATGCCATTCTCCAGGATGGTAGCCTAGTACTTCCTTAGGGGTTGGGATATCAGGATTGTAAGACGGTCCCTCAGGCAAGTAGTAAGACATGTCTACTTGTCCCATTGTGATGATAGAACAGGTAATTAGGAGGAGTGTTAGGAGCTTCTTCATTTGTTGATTGTTTGCGCGGCCTAAACTAACCAATGAGTGGGGCACAAAAAAACCCGCTCGGATGAACGGGTTTTTTTCAATTTCGTCAAGTCGCCTTATGTTCTGAAGTCATAAGGATACCTTTTCCTCAAATCATCTCAACACTTCTATTTACAAAGTCAGTCAGTGCTTTTCCTTCCAGCATTCCTTGCGTTAGTAGTCCCAAGTCAAAGGCTTGCTTGGCCAGTCTTTCTCTCTTCTTGTCCGTTTTGGCATCAAGAATCTTGCGGATCACTTCGTGATTCGCATTGATTGCCACCGACAAGTTCATCGGCATGTCTCCAAACATCATCGGGCCACCACCAGTTGCTTGCATGTCTTTCATTCTTCGAATGAATTCGGGTAACGTTATCGTCACAGGTAAATCGTCGGTTGCCATCGCTTCAACACTTACCGTGTTGTTTTTATCATCAATGGCTTTTTCGAAAATTCCCTTCAACGTCTCCTTTTCCTCATCGCTCAAAACTGATTCCTTTTTCTCATCCTTGTCAATAAGTTTGTCGATCACATCTGCGTCCACTCTTTGAAGCACCATCTGCTCATTCTTCTGTTCAAGATGGCTAATAAAATGGCTATCAATTGGACCTCCTAGTTCGACCACATCGTAGCTACGCTTCCGCGCCGTTTCGATGTAACCGTGCTGCTTGTCTTTGTCCGTGGTATAAAGTACCACAGCGTTTTTGTCCTTGTTGGTCTGATTGGCAGCAATATGTTTCTTGTATTCCTCAATGGTGAAGTGCTTTTCATCCAAATTCTGGAGTAATACAAAATCCTTAGCCTTCTCTTCAAATTTCTCTTCGGAAATCATTCCGTACTTCACAAACACACCGATATCTTCCCACTTCTTTTCGTAATTCTCGCGATCATTCTTAAACAAATCCGCAAGTTTGTCGGCCACTTTCTTAGTGATGTACCCATTGATCTTCTTCACATTCGAATCTGCCTGCAGATAACTTCTGGAAACGTTTAGCGGAATATCAGGAGAATCAATAACACCGTGCAGTAGTTGTAGAAATTCAGGCACTATGTCTTTCACCTCGTCGGTGATAAATACCTGTCTTGAGTACAGTTGAATTTTGTTTTTCTGCATATCGAAGTCTTTTTTCAACTTCGGGAAGTATAGAACCCCAGTAAGGTTAAAAGGATAATCCACGTTGAGGTGTATCCAAAACAATGGATCTTCACTGAACGGATACAAGGTCTTGTAAAATGCGAGATAATCCTCATCCTTGAGTTCGTTCGGCTGCTTGGTCCAAATAGGATCCGTCTCGTTGATGACGTTGTCAACCTTAACAGATTTGTACTTTACATTTCCATCCTTGTCTTTTCCGTCTTCCTCACTTTTTTCTTTCTGTCCAAATTTGATTTGCACTGGAAGAAATTTCGAGTACTTCGTAAGTATACCCTCGATTCTGGCATCTTCCAGAAACTCCTCCGAGTCGTCTGCGATATGGAGAATGATGTCCGTACCACGGGTCTTCTTCTTGGCTGGCTTGATTTCGAAATCAGTCTCTCCTGTACACGTCCATTTTGCTCCTTCCGCACCTTCTTGGTGAGAAAGTGTTACAATTTCTACTTTTTTTGCAACCATAAAAGCCGAATAGAACCCAAGACCAAAATGTCCAATGATCTGCTGACTGTCAGCCTTGTCCTTGTACTTCTCCATGAACTCGGTAGCTCCAGAAAAAGCAATCTGGTTGATGTACTTCTTGATCTCCTCAGCAGTCATTCCGATTCCATTATCAGAAATCGTAACTGTCTTTTTCTTTTTATCAACAGAAACCTCAACGACTAGCTCTCCGAGATCTCCCTTATACTCTCCTAAAGATGCCAACTGCTTGATTTTCTGCGTGGCATCAACCGCATTCGAAACTAGTTCCCGAAGAAATATTTCGTGATCGGAGTAGAGAAATTTTTTGATGATTGGAAATATATTTTCCGTGTGGATGGATATAGTGCCTTTTTCTTGCATGATTTGATATTAAAATTCTGTCGACTCGTCTATTGACAAATACTATTCCAGTCAGAAAAATCTGACAACTTGTCACGCCAATTGATGTTTCCAAAAGTTGTCGTTGAAAGATGCCTTGCTCTAGTCAGGCATGACAGAGTGAAGTAAAGTCTTTGAAATTAGTAGCCAGGCGGTTACGAGCGGTCGTTCAATTACCGGATTCGATCGGCACTACGGACCAATGCTTCGTCTTTACGAATAAATCTGTTTGCTAAAAAATTGTTGAACATCGCCACCACCGGCAAGTAGAAACCCATTAAGAACGTGCCCTGCTGCTCTGGTACGATCAAGGCATTTCCTTTCAACGAATAGTAGAATACACCGACGAGAGTAACGGCTGTCAACAGTGAGAATAATGCGTTCAGCTTTACTTGAGTCATTCGATTTTTGTACTTGAAAATTGAAAAGAGCATGACACCTGCAGCAAGGAAAGCTCCTATGGAAAGTAGCATCACATTTTGAGTCCCAAGCAATGTCATGTCTCCGTCCGCATTTTGTTGCTCAAATCTTATTTCGAATGCATTCATTGTCACTAGTTGAGATGTCTCCAAATCTGCTTTCTGCCACAGTGGGAAGAAAACCATTGCAATCATCGCAATTGCAGCTAAAAACATAAATATCGACTGGACTCTCTGAATCATATTTTCTAGATTATTCTGCAAATATAAATGAGGTCAATCTGGATAATAATTATTCAGCTTATTTTGCGGCGTGCGTTATTTTTTAGATATCAGTTATGAAGGAACAGCCTACCATGGTTGGCAAATTCAGCCGACCGGAAATACTGTTCAGGAGGAAATCGAGAAAGCTCTTTCCACCATTCTAAAAGAAAAGATTTCGATCATGGGGAGTGGGCGAACGGATACAAGGGTTCACGCCACTCAACAAATTGCGCATTTTGATACACTGGCAGAACTCACTCCTGCTGACTTAGTCTATAAGCTCAATTCCTTCTTACCAAAAGATATTGCCATTCGAAGCATCAAAGCTGTTGGAAACGATGCACATGCCCGATTCGATGCGGTAAAGCGAACCTATCATTACCATCTTCATCAAGGTAAGAATCCATTCAAACAAGACGTCTCTTATCACTTCAAGCAGGACATCGATCGGGATGCAATTCTTGAAGGATGTGAAATAATTCGGAACTGGGAGAACTTTGAGTGCTTTAGCAAAGTTCATACTGAAGTGAACAATTTCAATTGTCAGATTTTTGCCATCGATTGGCTTCAAAATGAAGATAGCGATCTCTTTGTTGTTACTGCAAATCGCTTTTTAAGAGGCATGGTAAGGGCTATGGTGGGTACACTCCTAGATCTCGGTACGCATAAAACAAACATCGAAGATCTTAAAGGTGTTCTTGAAAGCAACGATCGGTCTAGAGCGGGGCGAGCAGTCCCTCCTCAAGGATTATTTTTGGAAAGAATAGAGTACCCAACGAACGTTTACAACTAGACATTGGATAAGGAAAAAACCAGCGGAAACATTGTTGATTTCAAAGTGCTCAAAAAGCTCTTTGTTTTCGCCAGACCCTATAAGGGGATTTTCTATTTTCTGATATTTCTTACAGCTTCATTGAGTATTGTTGGTCCGCTAAGGCCTGTGATCATCCAGAGAACCATCGACAACAATGTTGCCCATGGTGATTACCCTGGTTTGGTAAACATGATTTTACTATTGATTGGTCTTCTGATTGTGCAGGCGATCCTTCAGTATTTACATACATTTTATTCGGCTTGGCTGGGTCAGAATATCATCAAGGATATTCGCATAAAACTCTACAAGCACATTCAATCACTTAAACTGCAGTTTTTTGACAAGACTCCTATAGGCAGGCTTGTCACCAGAAATGTGTCAGACATTGAAACGCTGTCCGAGGTTTTCAGCCAGGGAATTGCCGGAATGATCTCAGACGTGTTACAAATTTTGGTGATCCTTGGTGTGATGTTCTACATGGATTGGGCACTCACGCTGGTAAGTCTTGCGCTTTTTCCCCTGCTGATACTTGCTACATACGTCTTCAAGGAAAAAATAAAAGTAGCATTCAACGAAGTTCGGACGGCAGTGTCGAATCTCAACACATTCGTTCAGGAGCACATTACGGGAATGAACATTGTGCAGATTTTCAGTAGCGAGGAACGAGAGTTTCAAAAGTTCAAAGAAATCAACAGAGAGCATAGAAAAGCCAACATTAGATCAGTTATGTACTATGCTGTGTATTTCCCTGTGGCAGAAGTCATTCAGGCTGCAGGCATTGGTTTGATCGTTTGGTACGGAGGTGGAGAACTGGTTCAGGGGAGCATTCAGTTTGGGACGTTGATCGCCTTCATCATGTTCAACAATATGTTTTTCCGTCCGATCCGAATGATTGCTGATCGATTCAATACGTTGCAAATGGGAATCGTCTCGTCAAACAGAGTGCTGAATCTTCTGGATAATACCGATCACATTGCCGACAACGGCGAATTTAAACCGACGGAAGTCAATGGAGATGTTTCTTTTGACAAAGTGTGGTTTGCTTACAATGATGAAGATTGGGTGCTAAGAAATATATCCTTTGACGTAAAGCGAGGAGAGACGATCGCTCTTGTAGGTGCCACAGGAGCAGGCAAGTCCTCAATCATCAACCTACTCAGCAGGTTTTATGATATCAAGAAAGGAAAGATCGCTGTAGACGGCACAGACATTTCCGACTATGATCTGTCGAATTTAAGGCGACACATTTCTGTGGTGCTGCAGGATGTGTTTTTATTTTCTGGTTCTATCTATGATAATATCACCCTTAGAAATTCTAGCATAAGCTTGGAAAAAGTAAAGGAAGCAGCCGAGTTGGTTGGAGCGAATTCCTTCATCGAAAGATTACCGAGCGGTTATGATTATAATGTTATGGAGCGGGGAGCCACATTGTCTGTTGGCCAGCGCCAACTCATTTCGTTTGTTCGGGCAATGGTCTATGACCCTAAAATCATTGTTTTGGATGAAGCCACATCAAGCGTAGATACAGAAACCGAGGAACTCATTCAAGCGGCAATTCAGAAAATGATGCAAGGCAGAACGTCTATCGTAATTGCACACAGACTTTCTACCATACAAAATGCAAACAAAATTCTGGTTCTCGAAAAAGGAGAGATCGTGGAAGAGGGGACCCATACATCTCTGCTTGAAAAAGACGGATTCTATTCTCAACTACATCAGATGCAATACAAGAAGCTTGCTGGAACAGCTTAGCATACTAACTTATATTTGACTCATGAAGCGTGCCAGCTGGATTTACTTGATCATTATTGTTGTTTGTTTAGTGATCACATTTGTAGCTACCTACTACACCTTAGGAGGTTACGATAAAGTAGAGGTCTACGAAGCAGAAGGCGGAAATCGAACCGTTATCGGTCGCCACTATATCGGACCTCAGACTTCCGACATCAACGAAGTAATGGAAGAGATCAAGGCCATGGTTGATGAAGGCCGTCTACGGGGTCAACTAACAATGGTTGAGTATCACAATGATACGATCGGCGCAGATTCCGTCCATTATTTCATTGGTGCCTCCTTTGAGGAAATACGAAACATTCTTGAAATACCTTCGGGTTTAACCTACGAAGAGTTTACCACCAGCAAAATCTATCAGGTTTTCATTACACAACATCCATTGGTAAGACCTTTCCCTGCGGAAATCAGAAGCTTAATCGAGGTACGTTCCATCGAAGATGGTGTGGTGCTCGCACCCTACACATTTGATGTGTACTACTCCGATGGGAGTCTGCGAACTGAGGTATGGGTTAAGAAAAATTGAGTGAGACTAGCAACAGTTGATCCTATTAGAGTCAATTATTGAGCCAAGATCTCTCACAATTCTACTCAATCTCAAGGAAGTGAAGTTTTTTGGGATTCTGATTGTTGACCCCAATGAATCTGTTTCCGTCAAGTATCCCCCCTGAGATCCCCCCCTCAATTTCCTGAGAGAAGAAGATGACAGGAGTCTTCGGGTCGGAGAGGTCAACTACATGGATTCCATAATCTACGTCTGAAATAACAGCAAAGTCACTGCCAATATCAAACTCTGCAACCTGGTTTGAAGTAGACTCATCTGGATCAAATGCGGAGACTACACTGGGAGAGTTTGGTTGTGAAATGTCAATTATAATTAAGCCCTCGTCAAAGGCAGAGACGTACAGGTAGTCACCCGAAATAGTGGCTCCTCCATACTTGAAGTGATTGTTTCCAGGTAAAAGCTTGGTGCTTTCTGCTAAGAAAGGCTCACTTTCGGTTGAAAAATCTATCACATCCAGTGGAAGTTCGTTTTCATACTGAACGACAAAAGCATAGTTATCCTTGAAGGCCATATAACGATATCCCTCATTCCCGGATGGATTATATCCTGAAACATACGTGACATCAAGCTCATCGCCTATATCAAGGATTTGAAATCCGAAGTTATTTTGAGATGTATATAATTTGCTTCCGGAAACCCCTAATGTGAAAACTTCGCCATCCACTTCAAATCCCTTTTTCAATGCAATTGACTCAGGAGTTGATACGTCGATCAGGTACAGATAGCTATTTGATCCAACCCAAATCCTATTGTTTGCATAAACAAGGCTTAAGGGGTCATGATTTCCGTACGTTAATTTCACCTCGTCTAGCTGAGAGGGATTGTCCATATTACTTATATCATAAGTTATCAAACCTTCGAGCGTTGAGCCTATAAAAAGGTTATCTTGGTTAATTTCAAATGAGTAAACACTCCCACCAAGTGTAGTTGAGAATTCTGACGCTAGACCAGTAGGTCCTTGCGAACCAGTGGAATCATCACACGCGTCACCAACACCATCACCATCGGAATCTTCCTGATCTGGATTAGATGTATTCGGGCAATTATCGTCACCATCTTTTATACCATCCTCGTCAGAATCCAAATCTTCGCAGGCATCACCGACACCATCTCCATTAGAATCTTCCTGATTAGGGTTTGCCGTATTTGGGCAGTTATCGTCACCATCCGTAACGCCATCATCGTCAGAATCCAAATCTTCGCAGGCATCACCGACACCATCGCCATTGGAATCTTCCTGATTCGGGTTTGCCGTATTTGGGCAGTTATCAGCGCTATCCACGACCCCATCACTATCAGCATCTGATTCATTCATTACAACGGGCTCTTCATCTCCACCGCAGGAGACAGGTACTATGAATACGACAATTAGAATAGCAAGAAATATGAAAGATGATTTTTTTGCGACCATTTGAGATAGGTTTTTTGTTTCCTCGCAAAAAGAAAATGCTACGGTGAGAAACCATATCTTCCAGAGTCTACAATTAATATACGGTCAGAAAATTGAGGTTAGACAGGCTATCTAACCTTAAGTGACCTCTTCTCCAGCCAATTGCTTTTCATGAAGCTGCTTGTAAATACCATTGGTTGAAAGAAGTTCATCATGCGTTCCTTGCTCCGCAACTTTTCCATCGTCTAATACAACTATTTTATTGGCAAGTTTCGCCGAAGAGACCCTGTGGGAAATAATCACGGAAGTGCGGCCTTTCATGATCCGCTGCATCGCGTTGAGGATAGCATTTTCGGTTTTTGTATCAACCGCCGACAAAGCATCATCTAAAATCAAAATTTTCGGCTCACGAGCAATTGCTCTGGCAATCGAGACGCGTTGTTTCTGCCCGCCTGAAAGTGTAATACCACGCTCACCAACACGTGTGCTAAAACCTTCCTTTAAATCTTTTATGTTTTCAAGGAGATCGGCATCCTTTGCTGCTCGTCTGACTTCCTCACTACTCATTTTTCTATTGCCAAACGATATGTTGTTTTCGATGGTATCTGAAAATAAGAAGACATCCTGTGGGACGTACCCGATTTGACTTCTTAGCGATGACAGGGAATAGTCCTTTACATCTGTTCCGTCTATTTCTAAGTCACCTTCATCAATATCGTACAACCTGCAAATCAAGTTTGCAATCGTACTCTTACCAGAACCTGTTGTGCCAATAATCGCAATCGATTCTCCTGCATCGACTTTGAACGACACATTTTGTAAGGCCTCAATTCCTGAATCTGGGTACACAAAACTTACATTCTCAAATTTTATGTCCCCGCTGATCTCTTTTTCAATATCCCTCTTAGAAACAATATCCGTTTTCGTGTTCAAGAATTCATTGACGCGCTTTTGAGAGGCCGCAGCTCGTTGAATAATGGATGTGATCCAACCCAGAGCTGTCACTGGCCATGTCAGCATATTCACGTAAATGATAAATTCTGCAATATTTCCTGTGCTCACTTCGCCGGCAAAAACCTGAATAGAACCCACATAAACAGTAAGTATCACGCTCACACCAATCAAGCTCATCATCAAAGGCATGAAAAGTGATTGAACAAAGGCCAGTTTGAGTGATCGATCTTTGTAATTGACGCTCTCCTTTTCAAATTCACCTGCCATCGAATCCTCCCGCACAAATGATTTTATCACTCGAATACCGGAAAAAGCCTCTTGCACAAAATTCGAAAGGCTGGACAAGCTCTGCTGAATTTCCTCCGATCGCTTATTAATTATGCTGCTAACGTAGTAAATACTAAATGACAGAATCGGGAGAGGAATTAGCGAGTAGAGAGTTAAGGTCGGATTTATGGAAAACATGTAGGGAATGACCATCAGCATTAGTGTGGAAAGGTTTACTCCATACATGATTGCAGGCCCAATGTACATTCGAACCTTACTCACATCTTCAGATATTCGAGCCATCAGATCTCCTGTATTATTCTTCCGATAAAAACTCAGTGGAAGAGTTTGATAGTGCTCAAAAATTTCATTCTTCAGATCGTACTCAATCCGACGCGACATTACAATGATTGTCTGGCGCATGAAAAACAAAAACACACCACGTAAAAAGGCTGAAACAAGAATCAGTACCGCAAGTATTACAATGCTGGAAGTAAACAGATCATACGTGCCAGCCTGCAGATTAAAACCATCAAATGATTGGAAGATCCCGTAGCTCCGTTGGAGAATGTCAAATGCGTATCGAACAAATATCGCAGGGATAATGGCGAAGAAATTTGCAATAATGATAAAAAAGACACCAAATATTAGGTGAAATTTATACTTGACAAGATATTTATTAAGGTAAGCTAGGTCTTTCACAGAATTTTGTAACAGTCTGATAGCCAAATAGTTTTAAAAGAAAAAAGATATTTTTGCAAGCCTTCGCTACGATTACTTACCCAGTATTCAGAAGGCATAAAATTAGAATAAAGTTCATTCAAAATGATAGACGTACAGCCCGAAGTAAAAAACAACAGCGTTTTCTCTCAAATGCAAAACATGGAGCATGAGCAAATCGTGTTCTGCCAAGATGAGCACACCGGCCTTAAGGCGATCATTGGTATCCACAATACAGTTCTCGGACCTGCCATGGGAGGCACGAGGATGTGGAACTACGCAACGGAAGAAGAAGCTGTCAATGATGTTTTAAGACTCTCAAGGGGAATGACCTTTAAATCGGCACTGGCTGGCCTGAATATTGGTGGTGGTAAGGCTGTAATAATAGGCGATGCAAGGACACAAAAGAGCGAAATCTTCATGCGTCGATTTGGCAAGTTTGTGAACAGCCTGAATGGTAAGTACTACACTGCTGAGGATGTCAACATTACTATGCGCGACATTGAGTACATGAGTATGGAAACCCCATTCGTTGTTGGCAAACCGGAAAACATGGGTGGCTCCGGAGACCCAAGTCCAATGACCGCCTATGGTGTTTACATGGGTATGAAGGCTGGAGCCAAAAAAGCATATGGCATGGATTCATTAAATGGAAAAAACATTTTGGTTCAGGGGGTTGGTCAAGTTGGGAAATATCTAATCGATTATTTAGCCGAAGAAGATGCCAACATTTTTGTAGCAGATATCTTCGAAGACAAAATTAAAGTCGTGACGGACAAGCATCCTTCTGTCTCCGTTGTCGATCCAAACAACATCTTCCAGATGGAAATGGACATCTATTCTCCATGTGCCCTCGGTGCCACACTAAATGATAACTCAATTGCTGATCTGAAATGTGCCGTTGTGGCAGGTGCAGCAAACAATCAATTGAAGGAAGAAGAAAAACACGGTGAAATGTTGAAGGATAAAGGCATCGTTTATGCACCTGATTTTTTAATCAACTCGGGTGGCATCGCAAACGTTTACCACGAATATTTAGGAAGCTACAACAAAGAGCGGGTAATAGCCTCTACAGAATACATCTACGATGTGTGTCTAAATGTTTTGAACCATGCGGAAAAAAATAATACGAGCTCTCACGAAGCTGCACTAGCTTTGGCGCTTCAACGAATTCAAGATGTTGGAAAAGTAAAACTTGGCCGATAAAAACAACCTGTCCAAAAGTGGACTGTAACTAAATTGAAATGCTAAATCGTAGGATTCTTAGGGTAAAAGCCATGCAGGCACTATATGGCTACTTCACTTCCGTGGAATCTCTCAAAGAAGTTGCCCGCGCCGAGTTAACTCAGATCCATGCGCTGGATCCAGCGAAACACGATTTTTCAGACAAAGCTCTCTTCGAAGCAAGAAAGAAACTTGCAGTCAAGCTATTCAATGCGAATCACCTAAAGTCAGCAATCACTTTCGAAGACGAGGTGGAGGAGGAAGTTGCTAAGAATGTCGAGTCAGAAATCGAAGATTTTCAGAAAAAAATCTCCTTTGAGGCAAAAAATCGAAAAGCGGAGATGCTAAAGGATGCACGGAAAATCTTCCACTCCTACCTTAGATTCCTGCAACTTCCGATAGAACTGGAGCATCGCGAAAAGCTGGACAACGAGAAGCGGAAGAAGAAGATCACTCCTTTCATCGACAACAAGATCATTGAAGCCTTAAAATCTTCCGAGACTCTTACCGAGGAATTGAAAAAGCACAGCATTAGCTGGGGTGACGAAGTAGACGAAATAAAAGATTGGTACCGGCGAGAAATATGCACTTCCGAACATCTTGATGATTTTTTCGATGGGAAAATTGAGTCTGACAGCTTTGTGCAAGAGCTATTCAAAAAAGTGATTTTCAAGAACGAGCATATTACCAGTTTTCTTGAAAACAAGAATCTTCATTGGTCGGAAAACCAGCCAATTGTGAAGAGTATGTTGCTAAAAACGCTTAAGGGACTGCAAGATGGATCGGAATTGGTTTTAAGTGATTTGACAAAAAACGGCAAGGAAGACTTCGATTTCTTTGAACAGATTTATGACGGAGTATTGAAGGAAAACGCTGAGCTGGATGCCTTGATAGAAAGCAAGACGAAGAATTGGGATGTAGAACGAATTGCATTGACCGATTTAGTGATTCTCAAGATTTCCCTGGTGGAGATGATGACCTGCCCAAGCATTCCAATGAAGGTCTCAATTAATGAAGCAATCGAAATTTCAAAACAATACAGTACTCCAAAGAGCAAACAATTTATAAATGGAGTTTTGGATGTACTTTCAAACGAATTAACTTCGACGGGCAAAGTCCGTAAAAGTGGACGAGGACTAATAGACAATAAATAGTTCGCCATTGGTGAGCAGAAAAATATAAAGCCATGAGTAAATCAGGAGGATCCTTTTTCGCATTTTTATTTGGAATAATTACTGGAGGAATACTGGGCATTCTTTATGCTCCAGACAAAGGCACCAACACCCGTGATAGGCTCTCTTTTCAATTAGACAAAGTAAAGAAACAACTTGAAGGCTTTATTCAAGATATCATGGATGGAAAAGAGGTGCTGGACAATGATGCCAAAGATCAAGGAGAAAAAATTGTAAAGGAAGCGAAAGACAAAGCCGAGCGTCTTCTCGATGACGTAAATGGTCTAATAAACCAGATAAAGAAGGATTAGGTCTAATCTTTAACAAATCATTAAGAAATCTGAGGCTCCTCTTAAGCACGTTCTTGTGTATTTTTGTTGTCCATATTTAGAAAAAATAAAGATTATGAAAACAATAATGAAAGCTTTTTTAAGCCTCACGATCGTAGCTCTACTTGCTAGCTGTAGCAATAGCGAACTTGAATCGCGAATTACAAAACTAGAAGGAAAAATAGCTGCTCTTGAAGGAAGAGGCGGAGTAGCCTCCACAGGTTCTCCAACTATTTCTCCGGTAAATAACGCTGCCCCTGCTGCTACGCCAGCCGCGAAACCAGAAGGACCACTTCCGACATTTAATTTCGGAGAGCTAGCACATGATTTTGGAACTATCAAAGATGGTGATGTTGTAGAGCATGTTTTTTCGTTCGTAAATAACGGAGCTGCGCCACTTATTATCTCTGATGCGAAAGGATCTTGTGGATGTACTGTTCCAGATTGGCCAAAAGAACCAATTGCAGTTGGTGGCACTGGCGAAATCAGAGTTAAATTCAACAGTAAGAACAAGCCTGGTATTCAAAACAAAACAGTAACAATTACTGCTAATACTTGGCCAACTACTCAGCGATTGCAAATCAAGGCAAATGTGCTGAAGGAAGCTCAGTAAGCTTTCAGAAAGAAATACATTTCATTAACATTGCCCTTCCATCCCGATATCCTTCGGGGGGAAGGGTTTTTTTATCACTAAATATTAAATGGAAACAATACTATTACAAGCAAGCGGAAATGGTGGTGGTTTTACCTCTTTTCTTCCAATAATTGGAATGATCGCTATTTTCTACTTTTTCTTCATTCGACCGCAACAGAAGAAATCAAAGGACACGAAGAAATATCTAGAGGAAATTAAGAAAGGTGATCAAGTTGTTACTGTTGGAGGAATCCACGGAAAAATCACTGAGCTCTCAGATACGACAGTACTAATCGACGTGGACAAAGGAACCAAACTACTCGTTGAAAAAGCTTCTATCTCTCTAGAGGCGAGCAAGCGATTGAACGAAACGAAATAATTAACGCATGTAAAAATGGATCTTGGAAAGATTTTCATGCCATTTAGTAATTGGAAGGTAGTGCTCCTCTCTTTTTTGGGGGCCACTACCTTCTGGTTTTTTAGTGCGTTAGGCAAACAATACAATACTGGAATCAGGTACCCTGTAGAGTTCGTTTTTGATCGGGACAGCCTAGTTGCCATGCAACCGCTGGCGGAGTATGTTGATCTCGAGGTAACTGGCGGTGGCTGGGACCTTTTTCGACAAAGCTTCTGGTTCAAATCAGATCCAATTCTCGTTGCACCAGAAGATCCTGCTTCAATCAGATATCTTACAAGAACTTCGGTTCTACCAATCGTAAGAGATCATCTGAGCCAATTTCAAATCAATTTTTTATACACCGACACGCTACGCCTAGACATCAATAGGAGAATTTCAAAACGTGTTAACCTAAGTGTGGATTCATTGGCAATCAGTCTTGATGAAAATTACCGAATCGTGTCACCGATTAGATTGGAGCCTGACACAGCAATTATTTATGGACCAACAAGTTTCATTGACACACTGAAATCTGCCTACTCGATTCCCATCGAGTCCCAGGAAATAGATCGAAATTTTGACCGATTCCTTACTCTCGGACTTCTTGATGCATACAACATTTCCTCAGAACCTGGTACAATCAAGATTAGTTTTGAAGTAGAGCGATTTGATAATTTGCAGCTGCCATTGAAATTGGAACTTCTCAATTTTCCGGAAGACTCCTCGGCTTATCCGCTGTTCAATGACGTCAATGTCAATTTTGTTATTCGACGATCTTTGAAGGAAGATTTTTTTGCCGATGACTTCAAAGTCATTCTCGATTATGACATGATGAATAAGTCTGACTCTACGGCTCCTGCGATCATGATGATCTATCCAGAAAATGCCATAGAGGTTGAGATTCTTCCAGACACCATCAAAATTCTTTATCGTGAGTAAGCCAAAGCTGATTGGCATCACTGGGGGAATAGGATCTGGTAAGAGCACAGTTTGTGAAATTTTTGAAGTCTTGGGCGTTAAGGTCTACTACGCAGACAATCAAGCCAAAGAACTTATGGTAAACGACCCGGAAGTAGTTGAAAGGATAACATCAATTTTCGGAGACAGTGCTTATGTCGATGGTGGGTTAAATAGAACCTACATTTCACAGGAAGCATTCAAGGACAAAGTGCTGCTCGAACGACTAAATGATGTCATACATCCAGCAGTAAAAGAGGATTTCGAAGGCTGGGTGGCTACTCATTCTTCCGAAAAACTCCTACTCAAGGAAGCCGCGCTCCTGATTGAAACAAAATCCTACCAAGCATTGGACGGTCTTGTCTTAGTCATCGCCAGCGAACAGACACGCATTGAGCGAGTCCTAGCCAGAGATAGTCATCGCAACGAGGAAGGCATCAGAAAGATAATGTCAGAGCAGCTTACAGACGATGTCAAAATGGCTTTGGCAGACTTTGTCATTGACAACGAAGGTGGCAAATCCCTGATTCAACAAACAATGAGTATTTACAAGCAACTAGTCGTCGCATAATATTTTGTCAAACTCTTCCTTGGTGTATGCCTTCGAAAGAATCAACTCACCAAATCTGTCAATGTAACTAACCACATGAAACTCCGCTTTTGCCAGGTTTTGATCTGCAAAGAACACAGGTTCTTCATCACTTCCAATGTTGTATACATCTGTAAATTCAGGAGCAAGCAAAAATCCGTTGAGGTTGGAAACCAGGCCATACTTACCGTCTTTTACGTACTTCCAAATGGTCTCTTCTTCGATAGAGGTAATCTCCGTTAGAAATTCAATGGGCTCCTCCATTTCTTCCTCTGAATGATTGAGAAAATTCCAGGAATTCTCCTTTCGAGCTAGAAATGATGTGTCATTCCAAAATTTTATCTCATCGTACGAAAAAGACAATATTGAATCTTCCTTGGAATTTATTACACCAAACTTGCCTCTCATTTTTACCAGATAGTTAGGCCCAAGTCTTTCAATTCTCGCTTCATAATTGGGAGAAATTACAGTCCCACTATCCAGATCAACGCAACCGATCGCCCCACCTTTAAGGCAAAGGATAAGCCCATCTGCCTCATCTATTGCGTCATACTCCAAATCTATCATGTAGGTACCGTCCAGTTTCAGTAACCCATTCTTCCCATCTAGTTTGACTTTTAGCAACGAGTCATTGAAAAAAGTTATCTCCTCAAACTTCCCCTGCAGCAATGCTATACCCTGTGAGTCAATGACCGACCTGGTCTCCTGATCTGCGATGAGAAGATGACTGGGCTTATTGAAAAATGACTTGACCGCCTTGCCAGAAAGGTCTATTTCAGTTCCATTGGTAAAAATCAATTTTTGGTTCTCGCCTGTCTGGGCAAAGGCGCAAAATTCATTCAAGAGCTTAAGTGAGTCGTAACCCCTAGAAGGCTCCACTACCTCATCTTTTGGTAGCAGGATCCAATCTGTATCGGTCTTCAGTGCCAACCATCCAAAATTCGTCTCGAGATATGGATGTACTTGATTCATGATACCCTGCTCGGAATGATCATATAAACGATATCCAGCGGAGGTCTTCAGATACCATCTTGATTCATCCGGCTTGATCTCGTATTCCCCCCATGGAACCAAAAAGTTCAGTTGATCATCCAGCATGCACTCTCGATCACCTCTAAATCCGATCAGCATTTTCTCTGAAACCAGCTCAAGATCATCAAACTTGAATTCAAGATCTAACCCATTTTCCCTCAATTCCTTTTCAATGAGCTCTTCGGTATAGACAGCCACAAGACCATTCTTCTCAAAAATCCAAAAGCTCCCCTCAATTCTGATATCGGAAAAATCAAAGTCCGTAATCAGCTCACCTGAGTAGGAAACCAGCGCCCATTTGCCGTTTCTGAGGACACGAATCCACCGACCGCTCATGACTTCTGCCCCAGCAATGGGGGTTTCCAGGATCTTGAATCCACTCTTGTGATATAAGTAAGACTTGGAAGAATCCTCCACGATGGCAGCTCCAAAAGACAGGTCGGTGTAGTTATCCAGTTTTTCAATAATCACTTCCCCGTTTTTGTTTATTATTTGATTCCCATCCTGAATAGAAACGAAGAGCCAATCATCATCTGCTACATCACACTTATACTCATAACCAACATCACCGAAGCTATAAGGAATTTGGAGTTGGCCTGTGCTTTTGTGAAAACCAAACTTCCCGCCTTCCATCGCAGGGATAAGTTTTAGGCTTTTTGCCCTTTCAATTTCCTGAATGGAATCTGGTTTGGTATGAGTGAAGTTGAAGGGAATATCTCTTTGAATGTAGTATAGAATATCTGCTGCTCTGTTTCTTAGTTTCTGCTCACTAGCAAATGCTATAAAATCAATATAGCTCTGCGGTTGATGATCAACGCATGAAATCCTGAAAATATACGCCTCTATGTTGGCACGAAACTTAGTCCTCGGATACTTTTTGAGGAATTGGTAGTAGTCCTGTAAGGTTCCCGAATGTGTCAAAACCTGATATCTCAATTCATCAATTCTATTGATAGCAATTTCTCTGAACTCCGTTGTCGAGTGTTTTTTCAAAAAGTCTTCGTAGACACCTAAGAGGTCATTCCTTCGAACCTGATCAAAAACAATGCTGTCTCTCTGGAATATTAGACGAGCTTGGTAAGGAGAGTCCGGATAAAATCTCATAAATTTTTCTGCACCACTCACACTCAGACTTTTGCTAGTATTTGTATAAATCCTATCTCGAATGCTCTCTGAAAGAGTTGTCAATTCCTCCTGAGTCACTCCATCCTCAGCTAGATCCTCCACCACATCCTCTTCGGCTTTGACAAAACTTTGACTGGCTAGGGTGATCAACGTCCTTGCTGTATCTAAATCGAACCCATCAAAAGAGTCGGTAGCATGGATCAGGGCAGCGTAGTATATTGCTCCAGCGTTTTCCGAGTCTTTCTCGTACGCTCTCAAAATCAGCTCATATGCCTTCTCGTACTCAAGCTTTTCAAATGCTCGCCGTATCCTATCCAAATTTCCCGCCGGCATAAACCCGAGGAAAAGAATCCCAAACAATATCAACCGCCACATTCCACAAAATTAACAACAGATGGGCTTCGAAAGAGCCTATATAAAAGTTGATTTTTTTGAACAAAATTCTGTCGATTATGGTTATATTTACTATCTACATTTACAGGCGAGTAAATTAGGCGGTGATTAGATTCGGTATTTATATCGAATCATGCTCGGTCCAACCAGCGAAGGATCGGCTATGGGAGTACTAAAGTGCTCCCTTTTTTTATGCCAAAAATTCCAATCCATAAAATGTTCATACTTTCGAGGTGTGTTCATAAACATAAAAAAAGTGATCGCATTGAAATAAATACGGCAACTTGGACACTAAAACCTAATTGCTTTGTCTGACACCTTTTTCAAAACGTTTGTGCTAGATAACATGCCTATGATCCGGCATATCTGTGGTGCGTACGCGCGAACTGACGAAGAGTTGAAAGATTTTATTCAAGAGGTGACCATACAGCTTTGGAGATCGCATGAAAAATTTGAAATGCGGGCGAAAATTTCGACTTGGGTGTACAGGGTCACTTTGAATGTGTGTCTGGCAATGTCTCGTAAAAATCGAAAGTCGATTGAATCCGTATCGTTGGATAATGTCCAGGTCTCAGAGGACATAGACCATGTAGAAAAAGAGCAAATCGAACTGCTGTACAATGCGGTGAGAAAACTTAAGGAGGCAGATAGAGCAATTGTGTTGTTATATCTGGAGAATAAGAGCTATAAGGAAATCGCAGAGATTTTGGGTATGACCGTTACAAATGTTGGTGTGAAAGTAAATAGGTTAAAAACTCAACTTAAAAACATCGTAGATGGCAGAGGTTGATATTATAGATTTATGGAATAAAGGGAAAAGGCAATCGTCGATTCAGCAAGAAATTGATGTCGAGGAGTTGATCACCAAAAAGTCCAAAACACCGCTTTATTGGATTAAATTAATTCTGTGGGTTGAATTTTGGCTTAATCTTATTTCACTTCCGGTTGTCTTCATCTTTTATCGTGATGATGATCCGTTCTTGTATGGCGTTCTAATGCCAATTGCTCTACTTATCTACCTTGTTTACTATCAGTTTCTCATCCAGAAGATTAAAGCCTTTGACTACACGATTAATGTTAGGAATGGACTCCGAAAATTATATGGTTATCTAAATTTTTTCTTTCTACACTACAAAGTGCTCGTTTGGTTGTTCATTCCACTAGGTTATGTGTACGGAACATATGTCGCGCTGCAAAAAGATTCACCTGATGAAGTCACAACGAAATCCTGGCTCATCATCATTGTCACGGGAGTCGTTGTTTCTGGGCTTATTTCGCTTTTATTTAACTTCCTTGTCAATCTGATCTATGGAAGAAAAATTAAGAGGTTAAAAGGGATCGTGCAGGAGTTGGAGTCTGAAGACGCACACTAGATTTCTACTGTCTCGTTCTGAATTGAATTCTTAGATCTGGATTTTTTTCTTTGGAACCTTCGCCCTCCACATCGAATACAGTTATGGGAGTATTTCCACACACGTCTTCAAGTCTTGGATCAACATTTATGGCATAGTTGCCTGCCGACCACACTTGGTCTGGGGTAAAGGTCAGATTGGATGCTTCTGAATTGTAAACAAATTGGCCCGACACGGTTTTGCCCGTCTTATCAAGAATTGAAAGCAGTCGCTCGCTTAGTGCGTTGTCCAGAAGTTTATCTGTTTCAATTGTCAAATTTTGAATTGTGCCAATCTTCGGAGGCAGTACCTTCCAAAATTTCACATCAATGGTAGATCGAATGGCCGCTGCAACCTGAAAACTTTTAACGTAATCCTTTTCCAAATTCCACTCACCAGAGACAATCAAATTGTAGGACTTTCCTACCTCAAAAACTTCCCCCATTGTTAGGTTAGGTCCAACGTTTCTTTTAACCCGTCCAGGATGGATTAACAACGTCAACCGTCTTCTATCTGAGCTCCAGAGCCCCTGCTCCATTTCCACAAATGGCTCTTCTACCAGTTTCCCTTCGTTCGTTTCAATACGGATGTATTTGTGCGGATTTTCAAAATTTACAGGATTGGAAAAGTGAACGTAAAGCCGAAGAAGATTCGCTGGCACAAGGTCAGTCTTTGGGAAAACCTCCACAACTTCATTGATCTCTTCATACAACTCTTCAAACCCCACCGTCCATTTGTACTCACGGGTGTCAAGATGAGTCGGGGATAAGGCTTTTAATGATGGGCTTGAGAAGGCAATCTCATACGAAACCGTTTGATCTGGTAAAAATCTGGGACGAAAAGACACTTTCCCTTCGTAAACCTCGTAAGAGCCCAGCATCAACCTAGTTGCCCCTGCTACATTCACCTTGAAAAATGATGCCCATTGCGAATCAGACAAACCCTTTTGAAGAAGCAGGTCGATGGTCTGTTCGTTTATTCCTTCGATGAAAATCTGACCGTATCTCTCGTTGTTGAAATCTTTCTCTACAGAATAACTAAGCTCCTGAGAGCTCGAAGGAAGAACTAAAATAAAAAAACAAAGGAGGCATATCGTACCTCCTCTGCTAAATGATGTGTTTGAGTTTTTTACGGTCTGAGCCATTCTTTTGGAAGAGATACAAGTGCAAGCTTGCCACTCGGCAATCTTTGAGTCGCAAGAATATACTTATCATTAAAATCCTCCAACTCCTGAACTCCAGAGCCTGCTCTTGGGGTATATTTTACTCCAGCCATGTAGCCTTCAACCTCAGTTGTAATTTCTCCTTCATAAGATTCTACATCAGCAGGATCAAAGATTAGTAGTGGTAGTGCGCTATTTGACATAAGAACATAATCTTTACCCCCATTTTGGTACAGCACCATATCTAAAGGATAATTCCCTGACCCAAATTCCGCTACTGTTCGCCCTTTTACATGCTTTTGACTTCCAAGCTTGTCTGTTTCAAAGGTTACCAAAGGAGTGCACAGGTATGCAGCCATGATATGATTCTTATTGTTTAGCTTATAGGGAAGAAATGCACGAATCGGAGCCTGTGTCTCATACGCTCCGTGTGCTCCGTGATAGATCTCTAGCGTTGAGGCTTTCACATCCTTTTTGAAAGGATATGGAGAAATCCACATAGAAGCGGCAAATTCCTCATTCGAAAGACCCGCTATGTAAATATTTCCATCGTTGTAGATAATATCAGTAATGGCATCCACTCGCAGTCTCGTTCCTTTCTTCCATTCGTGCTCTTTCTCAGTACCTATCGGATTTGGGATTTTTACACTTGAATACTCAACATTCTCAAGTTTCACTTCTGAAAACTCGCCATTGGTAGTCACTTTTATCAAAAGATCAGCACTCGCCAGATCATTTGGAAGATCCCATCTTCTTACCCACTTTGCTCGAGCTCTCGAAACACTCAAATAAGTATTTCTGGAAATAGGGTTTACCGCCATGTCATGGATTAGGACATTTTCGGCGGTCGTTCCAAGCATTCCTGCTATTTCCGTTTCAACATCAGCAACAGTCAGGCCTTCTTCAAAGTTGCTTTTCTGAGAATCGTTCAAGTCAATTGCATAGATATTTCCACCCTCGGAATCTCCTAAAAACAAGATGCCCTCATTGCTAAAGGTCAGCTTGCTAATTGACTTTATGTCTGGTGTTCCTTTCTTCATTTCGCCTGCTAGCAGAGAAATGAAACCAATCGTTAGTAAAACTGTTAGTATTTTTTTGATCATGGGTTTAGATTTTTGGTTGCTTAAAGTAACGGTATCAAAGGGAAAGTGTTAAACAAAAAAAGCTAAGAACCCTTCGACAGAGCTCTTAGCTGACAGATTAGAACAGGTTGGTTCTTTTTTGTCTTAGTTGATGTCCTCTCCTTTTTTCAGCTTCTCGATATTTTGATCGATTAGAGGGCCATTTTGATTATCATTTGCTGGCACATTGGCTTTTGCCAGCTGCAAGTATTTCAAGGCTTGCTTGTAGTTTCCAACTGCGGAGTAACCTCGTGCGAGACCGTAGTTGGTTGGCCAAACACCTTTATTCGTTTTTGCATTGTACTGAAAAACTTCTAAGGCTTTGTCATTTTGTCCCGCAGTTATTAGCTGTCTCCCATATTGGTGCAGTGCCCCTGCCGTTGCGCCTGGAAGTTTTATAGCCTCATCCATCACTACAATGGCTTCATCATTTTTACCTGCATTTCTAAGCACAGCAGCCTTGGTTTGCATCGTTCCAAAAGTTTTCTGACTGAAGAAATTGCCTTGCACCGCCGCATCAGCCCAGAGAAGTGCCTGATCATGTGCCCCCACACCTGAAGCGTAATTTGCAGCCTGCTGGTAGTTTGTTCCAGTAAACCCTGCAGAGTTGTTCAGCTCTGCAGTAATCGCAGCGAGCGTGACCTTATCATTATCCTTCACTTCAATCTTGAAAGGGACCATCTTGTTCTCCCAAACCAGTGCAGCCGTAGCTGAATTCGGTTGCCGATCTATAAACTCGAACGAAAGCCATTCACGGAATTCAACATCCTTGGCTTCCACCTCTGCTCTTAATGCATCGTTCTCTTCGACATAGAAGAAACTTCCCCAATGATTGTTATCCGTAGAAAGCACAATCGTCCAAGGACCATTTTCAGCAGGGGCTACGAAAAATCCATACTTTCCAGCTTTTACTTCTTTTCCCTCGACCAAAACATCATGCGAAAATTCAATCGTGGTGTTTTCATTTGCTCCTGCTCTCCATGGAGCTGGATTTCCAATTCCAAATCCTTGCGAAATGAATCCGTAAGGGACCAGTTGGCCCCAAATCTGTCCCTTCCTACTTTGTCCATTTGCTCCGGTAACATCAGGGCTGTTATACACAATCTCCACAGATGCTACTTTCCCAATGAATTGTTTTGTCACACTTTTTTGATTGCCTCCTCCAGGAGGCGTGCTTAGTTGCGCCATCGTCACGGTAGCAAGGCACATTCCCAGCACAAGTAATAGTTGTTTAGTTTTTCCCATTGTTAAATACGGTTTTTGTTGTAGAAGCTGAAAACGTCGGAACAGTCAATTTCCGTCATATTTTCTTTCAGGGGATTATATGTTAGATGAATGGTCTATCTTGAAGATTTAAAGCGTCTATGAGAAGTGCATTAAAAGGTCAACTAGTTGGCCTGGATTCCAAATTTCGACACAGAGGACTCAATCAGACCCGAATCGAAACTTTCAGCGATGCTGTATTTGCCGTTGCATTTACACTGGTAGTTCTCTCCACTTCAGTCCCCGAAACATTCGATGAGCTTAGGGCTTCAATAAACGACATCGTTCCCTCCTTTATCTGTATAGTATTGCTCGTTGTCATCTGGTACCAGCACTACATTTTCTTTTTACGGTATGGACTACAAGACACCAAAACAGTTACGATTAATACACTGCTGCTTTTCCTCTTACTTATTTACATATATCCACTAAAATTCCTTGCTAGATTTCTTTATGAATTGTACTCAGGAATGATCTTTGGAAGAGGTGAAAATTTCATGGACAATTTTGGCGGTGAAGTGAATGGTGATAACATGACCCTATTGATGGTCGCATATGGACTGGGTGCATGTTTGATCTTTCTGTCGATGTCGTGGCTTTATAGGCATTGCCATAGAAAAAGGGATGATCTCGAACTCGACGAATACGAAATCTTCGCCACAAAAGTCGGCATTTGGCAAAATTTGCTGATGAGTGCTGTACCGTTTCTTTCAGTCATCATAATATCCCTAGGCCTCTTTGGCCGAGGAACGCTTAACTACAGCATCGGTGGATTTATCTACATGTTGTATCCTCCAGTCATGATACTGTTTGGCCGTATCGTGGATAAAAAGAGCAAAGCAAAATTTGGTTGAGCTTTACCTGACTCAGAAGCCATTCACCAAATCATTCAATTAGTACTTCGAATAGTTAAAAAAAGTGCCTAAAAATACCCAATTATGGGTATTGACATCATCATATGATAAGTATGAACTTTACTTTCATAAACTAGCTACCATGAAAAGAATTACCGTCCTTCTGTTTGTTATACTGGTTCTCCTGCTCATGATCGATGGGCTTGGAATGTAATTTTGAATAAAAAAGAAATGAAAAAGATCACGAAAATAATCCTTATGATTACTGCCTTGATACTCGCCGTTGTAGGTATTGGCAAGCTGAAAGTAGATAAAACTCGCAGTTAACTATTAACTACCTCCGCTTTGCTCGCTCCCAGTAGGCATCCATTTCTTCCAGGGTCATTTCGCCCATCTTCTTGCCGTCTTTTTTTGACTCTGTCTCAAGGAATTGAAATCGCTTGATGAATTTTTTGTTGGTTCTTTCAAGGGCTTCTTCAGGATTGATATCAACAAATCGCGCATAGTTGATCAACGAAAACAAGAGATCACCAAATTCCTCTTTTTGTTTCTCGCCTTCTGACTCCGCCTCAAACTCCGTCAACTCCTCTTTCACTTTGTCCCAAACTTGATCCTGATTATCCCAGTCAAACCCTACTCCTCTGGCTTTTTCTTGGATGCGCATGGCTTTGACTAATGCAGGCAGTGACTTTGGCACACCACCAAGCACTGATTGATTCCCCTTTTCCTGCAGTTTGATCTTTTCCCAATTCTCCTTCACCTCCTGCTCATCATCAACCTTTGTATCTCCGTAAATGTGCGGATGTCTTCGGATGAGTTTTTCACAAACCTCATTCAAAACATCAGCTGCATCAAACTCCTTCTTTTCGGCACCCAGGCGTGCATAAAACACCATGTGCAACATCAAGTCACCCAGCTCCTTCTTGACTTCATTTAGGTCATTCTCAATGATTGCATCCGATAGTTCGTAAGTCTCCTCAATTGTGAGATGTCTCAATGTTTCCATCGTCTGCTTCTTGTCCCAAGGGCAATTCTCCCTTAGTTCGTCCATTATCGTCAGGAGACGATCAAATGCTTTCAATTTCGCCTCGCGATTTAGATCGGGTTTTGATAATGGAGAGCTCATGGAATTTAAACGAAAGGTCTATTGTTCAATGGATACAGCTGCAAATTGGCTAATTTTGAATCAAAATTGATGTGATGCAAACAGTATTATTGGGGGTCGGTTTTTTTGCGCTATTCTTCGTGCTACTTTCTGTTAGGATTCTTTTTAAGAAGAATGGTGAGTTTAAGGGGACATGTGCCTCTCAGAATCCATATCTGAACAAGGATGGACAAGCATGCGGATTTTGTGGAAAGACAGTCACACCTGGTGAATCTTGCGGAAATCCAGAGTCGGAGGTAAACAAGGTATTGTCCAAATACTAAGCATTAACTAATTCAAATATTTCCTTCTTGTTACAATTCGAGTTGCTCATATTTGCGCAGCCAAAAAAATAATCACCTTTGACACTTATAAAATCCATATCCGGCCTCCGTGGCACGGTTGGCGGCAAACAAGGAGAGAACCTGACTCCGCTTGACGTTGTGAAATTTTCAGCAGGCTACGGTGCCTGGATAAAGGAAACTCACAAAAAGCCAAAAGTCATTCTTGGTAGGGATGCCAGACCTTCAGGCAAGCCATTCTCACGACTGGTCGCGAACACGCTTATCAACCAGGGAATTGACGTTGTAGATCTTGGACTAAGTACTACCCCTACAGTCGAAATGGCAGTTCTTGCTGAAAAAGCTCAAGGAGGTATCATTTTAACAGCAAGTCACAACCCTGCAGGGTGGAATGCAATGAAACTCTTAAATGACAAGGGTGAGTTTATTTCTGCCGATGAAGGCAAGAAAGTCCTTGATCTATCAGAGTCTGATGATATTGATTTCTCGGTTCCTGCAAAATTTGGAAAGTACTCGAAGGACGACACTTATATTGATTACCACATTGATCAAATACTAAAGCTCGATTTAGTAGATGTGGAAGCTGTGAAAAAAGCGGGCTTCAAAGTGGTTGTGGATGCGGTAAATAGCACTGGTGGCATTTCTGTTCCTCCGCTCTTGAAGAAGTTGGGAGTTGAAGTAAAGGAGCTTTTCTGCGAGCCAAACGGAAACTTTCCTCACAACCCAGAGCCCCTACCAGAAAATCTTCAGCAAATCTGTGGTGAGTTGGAGGCTGGTAATTATCATCTAGGAATTGTCGTTGACCCAGATGTCGATAGACTCGTTTTCATTTCTGAAAATGGTGAGCCTTTTGGTGAAGAATATACGTTGGTGGCTACCGCCGATTATGTGCTTTCTCAGAAAAAGGGAAATACCGTTTCTAATTTGTCATCGACACGTGCCCTTAGAGATATAACGGAAAAGCACGGGTGCAAGTACAACGCCTCTGGAGTGGGGGAAGTCCATGTGGTTGCCAAAATGAAAGAGACCAAGGCGGTGATTGGTGGCGAAGGCAACGGTGGGGTAATCGTCCCTGAATTGCATTACGGAAGAGATGCGCTGGCTGGACTTGCAATATTCCTAACCCATCTGGCAAAGTTTGGCAAAAGTGCTTCCATGCTTCGAGCTACCTACCCAAATTATCACATTTCGAAGAATAAAATTGAGCTAACGCCAGATATCAATGTTGATGGTGTGCTGAATTCAATAAAAGAAAAGTATTCCTCAAATCCCATCAACACGGAAGATGGAATTAAGATTGAATTCGATACGGAATGGGTACAATTAAGAAAATCAAATACTGAGCCCATTATTCGTATTTTTGCAGAGTCAGAGAGTCAGAATACGGCTGAACATTTAGCCCAAAAACTGATCTCCGACATCAAGGAACTGATTTCTGGTTAAACCTACTGCTATGAACGTTTACTTCGACAATGCTGCTACAACTCCACTTGATCCAGCAGTTTTCGAGGCGATGAAACCTTTTTTGCTCGAGCACTTTGGGAACCCTTCGTCCATTCATTCACATGGAAGAAAAGTGCGTACAGCTGTGGAGCAATCTAGAAAGAAGGTTGCCGATCTGCTAAATGTCACACCCGGGGAGATATTCTTCACCTCTGGAGGAACCGAAGCTGACAATACAGCAATCAGATGCAGTGTTCGAGACAAAGGAATTACCCATTTGATCTCCAGTAGAATTGAGCACCATGCGGTCACTCACACCATGGAAGCTAAGGAAAAAGAAGGTATCAAGGTTAGCTATGTCAACCTGAACGGGGACGGGGAAGTTGAGTACGATCATCTGGAAGAGCTTTTGAGAAAAAATGCAAATTCCATGGTTTCTTTGATGCATGCCAACAATGAAATTGGAAATTTACTGGACCTTGAAAGAGTCGGAGATCTTTGCAAGCAGTACAATGCCATTTTCCATTCCGACACGGTTCAGAGTATGGCTCATTACGTACACGATCTTCGAAAACTAAAACTCGATTTCGCAGTAGGATCTGCTCATAAGTTTCATGGGCCCAAGGGAATTGGATTTCTCTACATTAATCATGAAATGAAAATCAATCCATTCATTCACGGCGGAGCTCAAGAAAGGAACATGCGCGGCGGGACCGAAAATGTTTGTGGTATTGTAGGTCTGGCTGCTGCAATGGAAATTGCCTATGGCGAAATGGATTCCCATCGAAAGCACATCGAAAGTTTAAAAACGCACACCATTCAAAAATTACGAGCCTCGATTGAAGGTGTGGGATTTAATGGTGTTTCGGACAACTTAGATAAGAGCCTTTACACAGTACTTAACATCTGCCTTCCCGCTTCCGAAGACAATGACATGCTGCTTTTCAATTTGGACATCAGCGGAATTTCTGTTTCTGGAGGAAGTGCATGCACAAGCGGTTCCAACATTGGCTCGCACGTTTTGGCTGAGCTAGATCGAGATCAGGCACGCGGAGCGATACGTTTTTCCTTCAGTAAATACAACACGATTGAAGAAGTTGATTACGCGGTGGACAAGCTTGCTGAACTTTATCAAACGGTAGAGGTATAATCGTTCTCGTATTTCCTTTGTACGATGGTCGGGAGTTTAGCCTGTTACGAAACCATTCTTCGCAGACATTCCACCCATTTGTCTTCGGCATTCAAGCTTGGTACTAAATCCCATTCGTCTCCACCTGCTTCCTTGAAGTCTTCGTGGTAGGTCTCACCTACTTCGACCGTTGTTTCCAGGCAATCAGAAATAAAGGCAGGAGAAAATGCTAAGACCTTTTTAACTCCGCTTTCGGCAAGTTCTTTTAATACCACGTCGGTATATGGCTTGATCCAGGGAGTCTTACCTAATCGAGATTGAAATGCTACTGAATAACTTCCTTCGCTCAGGTCAAGTCTCTCAACAAGCAATCTAGTGGTGGCAAAGCACTGTGCGCGGTAACAGTATCGATTGCTTTCAGTTATGCTAGAGCAACAGCTGCCAAACTCACAATAATTATCAACCGCACCCTTCGTAATCTGCCGCTCAGGGATGCCATGATAACTGAAGAGAAAATGATCATAGTCTTTCTCCTTCATCAATTTTCTAGCATTGTCTACAATGGTCTCAAGAAATAGTTCCTCCTCGAAAAACTGCGAGGTGAACTTAATGTCAGGTATGATTTGCCAGTCTTTGACGATCTCCATTACTTTATCCTGTACTGAACCAGTACTCGCTGAAGCGTATTGCGGAAACAGTGGGATAACGTGAATAGAAGAACAATTCTTCAATGCAGTTAGCCCTTCCTGAATCGACGGGCTTTGGTAACGCATCGCCAATTCAACCTGGTAGTGATCTTCGACTACTTGTCTCAACTTGTCTCGCACTTCAAATCCGAAGTACTTTAGAGGCGATCCTTTCTCATCAAACAATCGCTCGTATTCCTTGGCCGACTTTGGTGCACGCAGTGGCGCAATAATCAGGTTTACTAGCATCCATCGATTTAAAAATGGGATGTCAATGACCCGTTTATCCATAAGAAATTCTCGCAGATACTTTCGGACATCAGAAACCTTCGTAGAATCAGGTGTTCCCAAGTTCACCAACAAAACGCCTTTTTTACTCATGCTTAATTTAAAATATTAGCTTCCCACACAATCATTGAGTAAACTATAAATCTGGCAAATCGAAACAACGAAAAGTAGAGATACTTTTTAAACGAATATTTCACCGAACCGACCAACATCGCAATACCAGAAAAAGGCAATGGAGTAACCGCAGCTACTATCACCAAAAATCCACCATAATGATTAAGATGCTCTTCAAATTTTCCAAAAACTCGCTTCTTCATGGCAACAAAGAAATGCGTCCTGTTTAGGTACTGACCGATAAGAAAGCCGATCACTCCAGCTGCGTAAGAAATAATGGAAAGCGATACAATATTGTTGACATAATTTGTAAGGATCTCTGCCCGAAGCGACCAGATCATAAAGAATTCTGGCGGTATAATTCCGAAAATCACCTCGGACGCCAAAAAGATCAAATAAACAACTCTAGGTTTTTCGTATACGGGGCCAAGGACTGACTCCAGCGTGAAGTTAAGATTGTTCCGGGCATAAAAATAACCTCCCACGATTACCACCAGCCAGATCAATCCTCTTCCAAGATTCTTCAGCAAGAACCTTCTTCTATCTGGAAGTGATTTATTTTCTTGTTCGGCCATTGTGAATCGAGATAACCTTATTTAGGATCAGATTGTTCAGCTGCAACTGATTCTTTTTTAGCTGGTTTTTTATCAAAGGCAACAGACCAATAAGGATCCTCAAGCTCTGTGTATCGCCCGTGAAATTGGGTAAGCATTATTTTCACTGCATAGTTTAATCGGTTGACCGCATCGATGTAGTAGTCATGTCGATTCTTAGGATGGTAGATAAAAAATTTGATCACGGGAAAAGCACCTGTTCTGAAATCTCCCAAGACTTTCTTCGTGTCTGGTTTTTTCTTTTCGAGCCTTTCGGTGGCCTTTCCGCAGCAATTACCGAGACCTCTTATTAATGGGATATATATTTTGTTTGCTTCTCTCTCCTCCTGCCCCATCGCCTCGGACGCTTCATCGCAAAATGCCTTTAAAATCCTCAAGGAGGGCAAGCTCATCGTCGCTTCGGTAAACACATCGGGTTGCCATAGAATCTCACGAAAGGTAAACAAGGAAGGAAGCAATTCAGTATCATAATCTGCGTCCTCCTGCAGAGATTTTAAGGTCTTATTTGTAAGCCCCGTAACCTCAACATCGCCAGCATGAAACCCATAGGACCATCCCTTCTCGGTGTCATCGATCAGTTTATGAAAGTTCCATATTTCGTTTAGGGCCAGTTTCATTTCAAAATGAAAAGCCAAAATAACACATTACATCACATAACTTTTATAATAGTCTGGGAAGAAACGTACTTTTAAGCTGATGTATGGAAAAAAAGTGGATTTACCTAGATGAACCTGACGCGCAAATAATTCAAGACCTTTCCAAATCCATTAATATAAGCCCAACCCTAGCCAAAATACTTGCACAGAGAGGAATAGAATCTTTTGATCAGGCCAAGGCGTTTTTTAGACCAAGCTTAAGCACGTTGCACGATCCATTTCTTATGAAAGACATGGACACAGCAGTCAATCGTCTTTGCGACGCAGTTTTTAATAAAGAAAAAATTCTGGTGTATGGAGATTACGACGTGGATGGGACCACATCTGTAAGTCTCGTATACCTGTTCCTGCTGCAATTCACGGATCAAATCGAATTTTATATTCCGGATCGGTATTCCGAAGGATACGGTATCTCTGAGAAAGGTATACAGTGGGCAGCCGACCATAGGTTTCAATTAGTGATTGCCTTAGACTGTGGCATTCGGGCCAACGAAAGAGCTGTTCAATCAAAAGAGCTGGGAATCGATTTGATCATCTGCGACCACCATCTGCCTGGCGAAGCGCTCCCCGATGCATTTGCGATCCTTGATCCAAAACGTACCGATTGTGCCTATCCATTTGACGAGTTGTCTGGTTGCGGAGTGGGATTCAAGCTGCTGGAAGGCTTCTGCCAGCAAAACACCATTGAGAAAGAGAAACTGTTTCAGTTCTTGGATCTGCTGGTCGTCAGTATTGCGTCAGACCTGGTGCCGATCATCGGAGAAAATCGAACACTGGCTTATTACGGTTTGCGGAAGTTGAACCACAGCCCTTCGGCTGGCCTCAAGTCTTTGATAAAAGTGAGTGGCCAGAAGACAGCTTTGAATATTTCTAATGTTGTTTTTTCCCTAGGTCCCCGAATAAATGCTGCTGGCCGGCTATCTCATGCTAAAGAATCAGTCAACTTACTGATTGGAGCTAGCGACGAAACCACTGAATTTGCAGACAACCTAAACACTCGAAATAAAGAGCGGAGAGAATTTGACCAGAACATTACAGACGAAGCACTGCAGATGATTGCAGAAATACCACTAGAAAAAAAGTCAACGGTCCTGTTCAAAGAATCCTGGCACAAAGGAGTCATCGGCATTGTCGCATCTCGCTGCATCGAGCATTATTACCGACCGACCATAATTCTAACCGAATCCAATGGAAAAGCAACTGGTTCAGCTCGTTCTGTTGATGGTTTCGACGTGCATTCAGCAATTAACGAATGCTCCGATTTACTTGAGCAATTTGGTGGACACAAGTACGCCGCTGGTCTAACACTCCCGATTGAAAACATCGAAGCATTTCAAGACAAATTTGAAGAAGTGGTTGCCAACAGAATTTTGCCAGAGCAATTGATACCGATGGTGAAGATCGACTCCAACATTTCACTTAAGGATGTCAATTTTAAAACCATCAGTATTTTGTCTCAAATGGAGCCTTTTGGACCCCAGAATCTTGCTCCCATATTTGGCACAAAAAATGTAACAGTGAAGGCGAAACCACAGGTGATGAAAGAAGCACACATCAAAGGTTTCCTTCACGAAATTGGAAACGATCAAATGTTTGAGTTTATAGGTTTTGGGTTGGCTAGCAAAGCAGAAGAAATGATACCTGGGAAGGTCTTTCAAATTGCCTTTCACATCGAGGAAAATAATTTCCGTCAGCAAAAATCATTAATACTCAACATTCAGGATATTAAATTTGATTCATAACTTGCATAACTTTTCAGGTCTTCCAAAACAAGTCTGAGTGGTGGTACAAAGTCTCTTTTATAAAGCATGGAATTACGCGCAGAACATTTAGTAAAGAAGTACAAGAAGCGAAAAGTTGTTAACGATATTTCTGTTACCGTAAAGCAAGGCGAAATCGTAGGGCTACTTGGTCCAAACGGAGCTGGAAAAACCACATCTTTCTACATGATCGTTGGATTGATCAAGCCAAACGAAGGAAAAATCTTTCTAGACGATCGGGATATTACAGATCTTCCAATGTACAAAAGAGCTCAGAATGGGATTGGATATCTAGCACAAGAAGCGTCAGTATTTAGAAAACTCTCCGTTGAAGACAATGTTCTGGCAGTGCTTGAGATGACAAAACTTTCCAAGAAAGAGCAAAAGGAAAAAGCTGAGGAGCTTTTGGAAGAGTTTAGTTTGACCCACGTAAGGAAGAACCTTGGACAGGTGCTTTCTGGGGGTGAAAGACGTAGAACTGAAATTGCCAGAGCTCTTGCAGTAGATCCAAAATTTGTGCTCTTAGATGAGCCGTTTGCGGGCGTTGATCCCATCGCTGTCGAAGAAATTCAGACGATAGTCGCCCAGCTAAAGAACAAAAATATTGGTATTCTTATTACAGATCACAATGTAAACGAAACGCTATCCATTACCGATCGTGCGTACCTAATGTTTGAAGGACAACTACTAAAAGCCGGCACAGCCGAAGAGCTGGCGAACGACGAACAAGTGAGGAAAGTCTATTTAGGTCAGCACTTCGAGTTGAAACGCAAGATATAGTTTGTTCGTATATTTGCACACATAGCCTGTGTACCATGAAAAATGTAACTCTTTCCATTCCAGAGGATTTGCTCAAGAAGTCCAGAAATTATGCAAAGGAGCATCAGACCACATTAAATGAGATGGTGAGAAATTTGCTTAGGAAAACTGTGAGTACAGACAAAAGGAGTTTCATTGAACGTTTGGAAGAGTTCGATAAATTATCGATTGATACCACTGTCAAATTCAATCGAGAGGAGCTTCATGACAGGTAAATTTTTTGTTGATACGAATGTGCTGATTTACCTCTTTAGCAGCAAAGAGCCAGGCAAGAAACTTCACTGTAGAAAACTCATTAATCATTTGGATGCCAAAAATCAACTTGTTTGGTCGACACAAGTTATGCAGGAATTTTACTCGGTGATGACCAAGAAACACAATGAAGATTCACTTGAAGTTAAGGCCTCGTTCTCCTTGTTTCGCAATTTTGAATTGGTAGTAAATGACCAAATAATGATCGAAAAAGCAATCGAAATTCAAATACTAAATCGCTTATCTTTCTGGGATAGTTTAATCATTAGCAGTGCGCTTGCGAGTAAGTGTGATTACCTTTTGACTGAAGATCTTCATAGAGATCAGACCATACAAGGGTTGAAAATCGTGAGTCCGTTTGAGCTAAAAGAAAATTAAAAAGTTTGGCACTTTTCAATTCCATAATGTCCTGGGTAATGAAGAAGAGGATTCACCAGATCGACCTCTTCATGAAATACCCACATGAAGTTCAGCATGACATTTTTGACAGCCTGATAAGAAAAGGTGCCAGTACCGAGTATGGAAAGTCCTATGGGTTTTCTTCCATTTCCAACTACGAGCAGTTTAAGGAACAGGTACCAGTAGTCACGTATGAAGATTTATTCCCCAGCATAGAAAGGGTGATGAAGGGTGAGCAAAATGTGCTATGGCCTACAGAGATCAAGTGGTTTGCCAAATCATCAGGGACAACGAATGCACGAAGTAAATTCATTCCAGTCTCTCAAGAAGCGTTAGATGATTGTCACTATAAAGGTGGAAAAGATCTACTGTCGATCTACTTTAACAATTATCCTGAGGCTCAAATGTTTTCTGGCAAAGGACTGGTCATCGGTGGTAGCCATCAACTCAACCAATTTGACGAGAACTCCAAATCCTACTATGGTGATGTTTCAGCCGTCTTGCTAAAAAACCTGCCTTGGTGGGCTCAGATGGTCAGGACTCCCAGCCTAGACATTGCTCTAATGGATGAATGGGAAGAGAAGATCGACCGTATGGTTGACATCACCTCTGAAGAAAATGTGACCAATATTTCTGGCGTACCTACTTGGATGATTATTCTTCTTGAGAAAGTTCTCATCAAAAAGAATGCAAGTAATATTTTGGAAGTTTGGCCGAACCTTGAAGTCTTTTTTCATGGTGCCGTTTCGTTTACACCGTACGAAGAACTCTTCAAAAAGCTACTCCCTAGCGATCAAATGAGGTACATGGAGACTTATAATGCCTCCGAGGGGTTTTTCGGAATTCAAGACCAGACAGACAAAAAGGAATTCCTGCTCATGCTTGATTATGGGATTTTCTATGAATTTATTCCTGCTGAGGACAGTGAGAGTGAAAACCCAAAAGTGCTTAGCCTAAATGAGGTGGAGGTTGGCAAAAATTATGCTGTGGTCATTACTACAAACGCTGGTCTCTGGCGCTACAAGATTGGTGATACAGTAAGATTCACCAGCATTGATCCATTTCGAATCACTATTTCTGGCCGCACAAAACACTTTATCAATGCCTTTGGAGAGGAGTTGATCATTGAAAATGCAGAGCACGCAATTGCAGAAGCATGTCGAAGGACAAATGCTGCGATCGATAATTTTACTGCAGGTCCAAAGTACCTGGACTCAGGAACTAAGGGGGGACACGAATATGTCATCGAGTTTATGAAAAAACCTGATGATCTCGACCGCTTTACCAAGCTGTTGGATGAAAAACTACGAGAGATCAATTCCGATTATGATGCGAAACGCTACAAGGATATTGCGCTACTACAACCGATCATTCATGCGGTGAAGCCAGGTACGTTTTACAACTGGATGAAGTCCAAGGGGAAAATTGGAGGCCAGCACAAGGTCCCTCGACTTGCAAATAATCGTGAGTTTCTGGATGAGCTTTTGTCTTCCTAAGGCCCGATCTTAACACTGCCCAAGCAACTAAAGAGGTTTTTGGTTATTATTGTGCTGATCAGAAAAACCAACTCTATTTTAAAAAATTATGGGCGACTTTAATCATTTATCTCAAGAAGGCTTACAGTGGACAGGAAAACCGTTTGGTGGAATAATTCAAGACATCAAACGTAGAACGCCCCATTATTTGAGTGACTTCAAGGACGGATTCAGCTCTAAAGTTGCTGGCACTACCTTTTTTATGTTTTTCGCAGCCCTTGCTAATGCCATTGCATTTGGGGCACTGACGGGCACCATGACAGGCAATGAGATCGGAATCACTGAAATGATTGTGGTTACAGCGATAGGAGGTATTGCCTTTGCGCTCTTTTCAGGACAGCCGCTCACAATACTTGGCGGCACTGGTCCGATTGTAATCTTCACTGGTTTGCTTTATGTAGCATGCGGTCAATTAAATATCGCATTCCTTCCTACCTATGCTTGGGTAGGGATCTGGTCTGGATTTTTTATGCTCATTCTTGCCTTTACAGATGCCAGTGCTCTCATGCGCTATTTTACAAGGTTTACTGACGAGATTTTTGCGGCACTGATATCCGTGATTTTCATCGTAGAAGCGGTGAAAGATGTGAACTCTACTTTCGCAGTCGATGACATTTCACACTCTACCAGCTTTCTTACATTGATTCTTGCAACTGGCACATTCATGATTTCTCGATGGCTAAAAAACATGACGAAATCACCATTCCTCAGAAGAACTTTAAGGGAATTCATTTCAGACTTCGGGCCTTCTATTGCCATTATAGCTATGACTTTTTTGGCCATGAGTTTCCCAGATGTTACTTTGTCGAGACCTCTGGTACCAAACGAAATTGGAACTACCTCAGGACGTCCGTGGCTTGTTGATGTTTTTGGGATACCCGTTTGGGCGATGTTTGCTTCGGCAGGACCTGCCATTCTAGCCACCATCCTTCTGTTTCTTGATCAAAACATTACGACGCGGCTTGTAAATGCAGCGCAAAACAAGCTAAAGAAAGGCCCAGGTTATCATCTTGATCTTGCCGTTGTTGGTGTAATCATTTTGGTTGGCTCTTTGTTCGCTCTTCCCTGGATCGTTGCAGCGACGGTTCATTCACTAAATCACGTCAAGAGCCTTGCAGACATGAAGGTGACCAAGACTGATCAAGGCAAAAAGGAAGAGATTTCAAGTGTCCGCGAAAATCGTGTATCAGGGCTTACTGTACATCTACTCATCCTGACCTCATTGTTCTTTTTAGGGTATGTTGCCTTGATCCCAATGCCTGTGTTGTTCGGTCTGTTTCTTTACATGGGGGTTGCCTCACTTGCAGGAAATCAATTCTTTGAGCGAATGACTCTCTGGGTTAAGGATCCAAAACTATATCCAGAAGCGCATTATTTGAATATTGTACCGAATAAAGTAGTTCACCAATTCACGATCATACAGTTTTTGTGCTTTGTTGTTCTCTGGGTGCTCAAAACTTCTCCAGCGGGAATTCTCTTTCCACTTTTCATAGCTATGCTAGTGCCTATACGATTATTCATGGCCAAGTTCTTTAAGGGAGAACATCTATGGGCATTAGTGAAAGAAGACGAGGAAGAAGAGGAAGAGCTTGGAATTGTTATCTGATTATGGCATTCTAACCCAAAAAAAGAAATTGCATAGTGAAACATTCTAAGGGCGTTTTCTGTTAAGGGTCAATACATGCAATTAAAGATCTTTGTTCGTTTTTTCACATTTGTCCTTGCGGCACACTTTTCTGTTCAGCTAGTGCTTCCAACATCTCAGATTGAGATGGCACAAATCGAAGTGGACGTGGAGATGGATTCTGAAGAAAAAGAATCAAAAAGTAAGAGCGAAATAGACAAGTTAAATCACAGTTATCTGCTATCAAGACTCAAATCGCAGCGTAAGAACTGTGTATTGGTACCTCAGCACAATTACTGGTGGATCTCACCAACCATCGAAATGATCATTCCTCCTCCAGAAAAGTGCTAATTCTTCGCTAGCATTCAATCCAATTTAAAATTTTCAAATCCGTCCGAATTATTAATAGTACAGGTATGTTCAAAAATATTAAATCTGACCTTTCTTCCAGTCTCGTTGTTTTTCTGGTCGCTGTACCTCTTTGCTTGGGTATAGCCCTTGCCTCAGGCGCTCCACTTTTCGCAGGTATTATCTCAGGCATTATTGGAGGAATTGTTGTTGGATCTCTGAGTGGCTCAGCAGTTGGTGTTAGTGGTCCTGCAGCAGGACTAGCAGTCATCGTTCTTGCTGCTATCCAAGACCTGGAGTCATATCCAATGTTTCTCACAGCTGTTTTTGTGAGTGGAATTATCCAAATGATCCTAGGCGCAGCTAAAGCCGGAATCATAGGTTACTACTTTCCCTCCTCCGTTATCAAGGGAATGCTTTCCGCCATTGGGATTATTATTTTTCTCAAACAAATTCCACACGCCTTTGGGTATGACGCTGACCCAGAAGGAGATCTTGAATTCTTTCAGCCTGACGGAGAAAATACCTTTTCAGAATTGTTCACCATGATGGACTTCATCAGCCCAGGAGCAATGACGATCTTTTTTATATCCATCTCAATCCTGATTCTCTGGGAGCAGCCTTTTATGAAAAAAATTCGCCTTTTTCAAATTGTTCAGGGTCCGCTTGTTGTCGTGACCTTGGGAATTTTGATCAACCAACTATTCGCAGGAACCAGTTATTATCTAGACTCAACACATATGGTTAGTCTTCCAGTTGCTGGCTCTGCAAATGAGTTTTTTAACCAATTCACGCTTTTTGATCCTGGTGCGCTTTTAAATAAAAAAGTCTGGATTGTCGGAGCTACAATTGCTATTGTTGGATCTCTCGAAACGCTGCTAAGCGTGGAGGCCTCCGATCGATTAGATCGTCAAAAGAGAATTACACCAACCAATAGAGAGTTATTAGCTCAGGGAGTTGGAAACACACTCTCTGGCATGATTGGAGGTCTTCCAGTCACTCAGGTAATAGTACGGTCCTCGGCCAACATCCAATCTGGGGCCAATACTAAAATGTCAGCAATATTCCATGGTATCTTGCTGCTTGCATCTGTCATTCTAATTCCTAACGTGCTCAACTTGATTCCTCTTTCATGCCTCGCGGCTATACTTATTCTGGTTGGCTTCAAGCTGGCTAAGCCTGCGTTATTCAAACAAATGTTTTCTGCTGGACGGTCAGAATTTGTTCCATTCGTTGTGACCATTCTGGGAATCATTTTTACTGACCTTTTAATCGGTATTGTGATGGGTCTAGTGGTAGGGATATTTGAAATACTCTACTCTAATTCAAAAAAACCTTACGCTCTCACGCACATTGAAGACAATGGATCAAGCAAGATGTATATCGAATTGGCGGAAAACCTGACCTTTCTTAGCAAGGCCAGTATGATGGAGACCATCTCCCATATTCCCAATGACTCAAAGGTCCTTATTGATGCGTCACGTTCATATTTCATCCACCCTGATATTCGAGAGATCATCTCAGATTTTGGCAAAAATGCAGCTTATCGAAATATAGAATTGGAAGTTATCGGATTAGATACCGCACATAGAGATCCGGTCGAGGCATTAAAAGAGATTGCAAGAAAAAAGAACTAGCATCATTCTGTGTGATCAATGTAGTTGACCCATTTTTCAATCACACCTTGGAAGTCTTCTGGAAGTTCGGAATCCACGAAGACTTTCACTTTTGTGACTGGGTGAATAAATCCGAGCGTTTTTGCATGTAGTGCCTGTCTCGGTATCACTTTAAAACAGTTGTGGACAAACTGCTTGTACTTGCTAAAGATTGTTCCCTTCAGGATCTGGTCGCCACCATACGCAGCGTCATTAAAAAGTGGATGCCCTAGAAATTTCATGTGTGCTCTAATTTGATGTGTTCGGCCAGTTTCCAAATTACATTGCAAAACAGAGACGTATCTAAGGTCATTCAAAACTTTGTAATGTGTGATTGCAGTCTTCCCAAAATCTCCCTTGGGAAAGGAGGCTGTAATTCTTCGGTCTTTTAAGCTTCTACCAACATTCACATCGATCGTTCCCTTCTCTTCTTCCGGAACTCCCCAAACGATGGCGTTATATGTTCTTTCTATCGTATGATCAAAAAACTGTTTCGCTAAGCCTGCCATAGCCAGCTCTGTTTTTGCTACCACCAATAAGCCAGAGGTATCTTTATCAATTCTATGCACCAGTCCTGGCCTTCCATCATTCCCTTTCATTTCTGGGAGATTCTTAAAATGATACGCAAGCCCATTTACGAGCGTACCAGACCAATTTTGATATGCAGGATGAACTACCATACCGGCTGGTTTATTCACCACCAGCAGATGTTCATCTTCCAATACTATATTCAGTGGTAGGTTTTCTGGAACTACATCCTCGTCTCTGGGGGGTTCTGGTAAAACCACTGAAATATCATCGCCGGGATGCACTTTGTAATTTGGTTTGACCGTTCGATTACCGACCTTAACAAATCCATCCTTGATCCCACTCTGCACTTTATTTCTAGTCACGTTCGGCAGGCGATCCATCAAAAACTTATCGATGCGTAAAAGTTCCTGACCAGCATCGACAATAATCCGGTGGTGCTCGTAAAGCTCGTCTTCTAAATCCTCTCGTTCCTCAGACATGAGTGTAAATTTAAGCGATGGTTAAGCTACCAAGCCCAACGCAAGAATTATTACATCCAATCTTAGTCGAAAAACAGATTCAACTTTTCGTAAAACGAGACGATTTGTTGCATGAGGAGATCATGGGTAATAAATGGCGAAAACTGAAGTACAACCTTGCTGAAGCTCAGGGCCAAGGGAAAAAGACGATCCTTACGTTCGGCGGAGCTTACAGCAATCACATCTATGCAACTGCTGCCGCTGGCGAAGCATTTGGCTTCAAAACGATAGGAATAATTAGAGGTGATGAGCTTCATGAAGACAGCAACGATACACTCCAATTTGCTACTAGCAAAGGAATGGAACTTCAGTTTGTGGATAGAAAAACGTATCGAGATTACAGAGAGTCTCCAGATTCTCTGGCTAGCGAGTATCCCGAGTCCTACGTCCTTCCTGAAGGTGGAACCAACAAGCTGGCGATCAAAGGTTGCACGGAATTGGTGTCCGAAATAGAAAGTGACTTTGACCTTATTGCATTGCCAATTGGCACAGGAGGCACATTTTCAGGAGTGTTAGCTGGGGTAAATGAATCACAACATGTATTGGGTATTAGTAGTGTTCAGGGAGATTTTATGCAAAAAGAAATAATCCAACTGTTGGATCGATTTCAAGTCAAGAATCGTAATTACAACGTAAATACAGCCTTCCATTTCGGAGGCTACGGAAAAACAACACCACAGCTCATTGATTTTATTAATTGGTTTAAAGCAGAATTCTCAATTTCTCTTGACCCTATTTATACAGGAAAATGCTTTTTTGCCGTTTGGGATATGATAAATAATGATAAATTTGAAAAAAATCTTAAAATAGTCCTATTACACACAGGTGGCCTACAGGGTATTTTGGGCTTTAATCGAAAAAATCAGATTATTATCCAATAAGACGTAATTTTATCTCAGACTTGTAATGGTGAAAAAATTTGTGTTCATAGCCTTTCTGGTGATTTTGTTTGCTGGCTGCAATTCGAATGAGCTAGATTTCGATAATATACAGTTGCCGACAGCCAATGGGACTTTCAACTTTCCCCTTGGTACCGCAACGTATACCATACGTGATCTTATTCTGAATCAGGAAGACAGTTTGCTGGACTTCCAGGTAGACGAAGACTCCTTAATAACGCTACTTTATTTTGATTCGATTGGGTATAATTCAGATACCGACTTCATACAGATACAAGATATTTCCAAACCGGGAACTGTAAATCTGACCGGCGCAGGAGGACCAATACCCGGTGTTGCTACCGTCCCTTTGTCAGAGAGTTTTAGCTTTGGCTTTGAGCCTGATGATCCTAATGATGTTCTTGATTCTCTATTTTACACTGCAGGAGATGTCACTGTAAATGTTACCTCCGACATTGATGGGACAGTGGACTACGCATTCTCTTTAAACAACTTCGTTACTACGGTCAGCGAAGTTCCATTGGTTGTGAGTGGTACACTAGTGGGAACGGGCGCCAACACTACCTCTACTTCAACAAGGTCTCTGCTAAATCATAAGGCAGTATTATCTGGAACGGGCAATATGTTTAACACCGATTTCACTGGGACAATTTCACTTGCTGCAGGTCAAACATTTACTGGCACTGAGTCCCTCACGTTTGACATCACCTTTGCGAATCAAACATTTTCCATTATCTACGGGAAATTTGGACAAGACACAGTACAAGTCGGAAGCGAAACGCTGAATATCGAGTTCTTCAGGCAGATGGGAGAAGACGGAATCATTTTTGGAAATCCTACCATGCGGTTCTACTTCGAAAATTCCTTTGGTATTCCCATTGGGGTTGATTTCTCGCAGCTAAATGGTGATGATGGACAAGGAGGCAATCAGACCTTCCTATCTGGAAACATCGTCGACAATATCCCTGTGATTGCCAGCGGTGACATAAACAACCCCGGACCTGCAGTGCGGGACACAATCGAAATAAATAGTGGAAACTCTTCAATTGTAGATCTTCTAGCTACCTCACCAGGAAGGTTAGGGTTCGACATTTCCGCAATTTCGAATCCAGAAAGTACCACTGCAATTAATTTCATTACCACCACCAATCAAATAGCCGCAAAAATTGAGCTTGAGATTCCCATGGAAGTAAAGCTGGAGGATCTGGAGCAATCGATCAACATTAGCTTAGGCGACGGGTTTGACACCTCTGATTTAGACTCTGCATCACTGCGAATTGTTACAAGAAATGAATTCCCTTTTTCAGGAGTTCTTGCTATTGACATACAGGACGCAGATAGCACATCCTTGTTTATGGTCACTGATAACTTCGTGTTGGAAGCACCATTTATAAACATAGAGGGGCTCGTGACTGACGCAAATGGACACTCCGAAGATATCCCCTTGAGTCCCGCTGGAGTCGAGGCACTAAGTACAGGATCACGCATCGTAATGACCGTGACTCTTAACACTCCCGGTAGTCTGAATTCAAGAGATATCTTCGTGAAGATTCTTGCAGATTATAGACTAGAAATTGAGCTTGGCGTTAGGGGCACAATAAATGTTGATCTATAGCATGCGTAAGATCATCGTCACCATACTAGCCACACTAATCGTCACCACCCTACTGGGACAAACGAGTATGTCCTTTTATCACCTGGGAAAGACAACCTACCAAAACTCAGCATTAAATCCTGCCTGGGTTCCAGAGGGGAGATTATTTATAGGTCTCCCGGTACTGTCAGGGATTCATATGCACGTGAACAATAAACTGAGCTACAATGATCTGTTCACGAAGGAAAATGACAATAGTATCCTGCTCGACATCGATAAAGGGATTTCGAATCTTCAGAAACAGAATCTAACGAGTTTTCAAACGAACATCAACCTGTTCCATGTAGGCTTGAAGCTACCCGCTGGAGCATTTGTAAGTGTATTTGCAAACGAACGGATACAAGCAGATGTATTGTACCCAAAGAAGCTGATCAATTTTGCCTGGAATGGGAGCAATGGATTTCTCGATGACAAAGTAAAAATTGGTAGAGTAGGGCTAACGGCTAGTCACTTTAGGGAAATTGGTATTGGATATGCCTACTCTGTGAATGGCCAAATCGATTTTGGTGTCCGGGCTAAATATCTGATGGGTTTTCTAAATGCCAGTGTTCCAGGTAATGCCAAAGCAGACTTTACAACGAGCGCAGAGTTTTTCCAAATAGATGCTAATCTTGAAAATGCACGCCTACGCACGGCTGGTCTTGACATTTATAGCGGGGATGAAGGAGACATCGGAAGTCATTTGGTTTCCAGTGGAAACACAGGTTTTGCCATCGATATTGGAGGTGAGTACAAGCTAAACAGATACTACTCCATCTCAGGATCTCTTTTGGATTTGGGTTTCATCAACTGGAAAACGAACGTGGTTACACAAACGCTGAACGATACTACTTTCACATACTCTGGAATAAATCTCGATGGTGCTGGTGATCTTGTCGACGCATTGAATGATTCGCTATTTGATAAATTTGACATCACCGAAACGAACGAATCCTACAGGGCTTGGCTACCTGTCCGAGCATATGCAAGCTGGATATACCACTACGACCGTAACATGGATTTCTATGCGTCGATGGGAGCACGCTTGGTCCAGGGACAATTGAAGTTTTTGTATGGAGGAGGTATTACACGGAAATTTGGCAGGATAGCAACTCTTTCCGCAACTGCGCATAAAATGCCTCAGCAATTCATCAATGTTGGGGCAGCTTTTGCTGTAAACGGTGGCCCAGTCCAATTGTATATGGCTGCCGACCAAGTCATTAATTTCTCTGCACCAGATTTCAAAGCCTTTGATTTTAGGTTTGGTAT
>JBDWQX010000212.1:0-11286 GCA_039986395.1 Cyclobacteriaceae bacterium | reverse complement strand
CAATGCCATCAGTTTGGCAATTCCTAGCCACCTACTACCATCAAACGAAAAATAAAGAAGCACTAGATCACCTTGAGTTCACATTAGAGAAGATTGGAAATGGTGGGATTTACGATCACGTTGGAGGAGGTTTCGCACGCTACAGCACAGATGCCGAATGGCACATACCCCACTTCGAAAAAATGTTGTATGACAATGGGCAGCTACTTAGTCTTTACGCAAATGGCTACAAGCTTTCAAAGAAGAAGCAATTCAAGCAGGTTATTCTTGAAACTACATCATGGTTGGCCAGGGAAATGCTGGATGACTCAGGTGGCTTTTATTCTGCACTCGATGCAGACAGTGAAGGTGTGGAGGGAAAATTCTATGTATGGACGGAGGACGAGATTAAAGCAATTGCAGGAGATGACTTTGAGTTGGTTGCCGAATACTATGATGTGCAAAGGGCCGGGAATTGGGAAGGCCAGAACGCGCTTCGAATCGTGGAAGAGAAAAGCAAGCTGCAAAAAAAACACGATCTTGATGAAGAGAGTTTTTACTCAAAAATCAACTCCTTCAAGCAGAAAGCTCTAGAAGCACGGAGCAAAAGAGTCCGACCTGGTTTGGACAATAAGATCATTGCGGGTTGGAATGGTCTTACTCTTTCTGGTCTCTCGGAAGCTTATCAAGCGACCAATGAAGCCTCTATTCTATCATTGGCAAGGAAGAACGCCTCCTTTATCAAGAATCAATTGGTTAACAAAGGAGTGTTGAATCGCTTTCCAGACAAGAACATGGAAGGATTCCTTGAAGATTATGCTGCCGTTATTCAAGGGCTGATAAAATACTATGAAACAACCTTTGAATGGGAGTACCTGGAGCTAGCAAAAGTGCTTTTGATCAGAGCTAACGAAGCTTTCCTTGATGAGACTGAAAACTTGTACTTCTTCACTAGCGATGAATCAGAAAGTCTAATCGCCCGCAAAAAGGAATTGTTCGATAACGTGATCCCTTCATCAAATTCGATTATGACTTGGAATTTGATTCATTTGGGTACTCATCTTTATGACGAAGGTTTAATAAAGAAAGGAAAATCCATGCTGGCGCAAGTTTCAGATTTGCTTGTGCAGGAGCCTGAGTATATGTCAAATTGGGCCACAACAGCACTAGAGCTATCCAAGCAGTTTGCAGAGGTCGTAATCATTGGCGAAGAGTTTGAATCCTTCGGACAAGAGATGAACAGGCAGTTCATTCCCAACAAAATTTTGACCGCTTCCAATAGCGAACGAGACAGCCCTTTGTTTGAGTTTAAATCGGCCGTTGATGGAAAAACCACCATTTACGTATGTTATAACAAAAGTTGTAAACGACCAGTCGGAAGTGTTTCAGAGGCAGTTTCACAGATGAATGACTAATTTTAGATATGCAAACGATAAGAATACAAGTCAGTGATAGGATATACAAGAACCTAATAGAGTCCTTAAATAAATTCAAGGGTGAGGATTTGAATGTTCTCGAAGAAGACGAACTTTTTAAATCAAACCAAAAAATGGCCAAACAAAGGCTGGAAAAAGTAGTAAATGGTAGTGCTGAACTACTTGATTTTGAAGAATTTGAGAGGAATCTTGCAAAGATAGTATGAGCAAATGGCGGGTCTTGGTCACAGAAAACTTTCAAGATGACCTTATCCAAATTCTACAGTTCATTTCTCGAGACAAACCGCAGGCTTCCAAGAAATTCAGGAAGGAAGTTCTAACTAAAATAGAAAGCTTACACACGATGCCCTTTCGAAACAGGCAATCGATCTACTTCGAAAGAGAGAACATTAGAGATATTGTTCATAAGGGGTATGTGATTACATACCAAATAGAGAAAAAAGTAATCAAGGTTTTTAGCATTTTGAAACATAAATACAGACCTTGACCTACGCTGAAGTCATCTTACCACTTCCCTTGCATGGAACCTTCACCTACCAAATTCCATCAGAACTAACCGACCAGGCAAAGGTGGGGAGCCGAGTCGTAGTCCAGTTTGGTGCTAAGAAGATCTATACCGGAATCATCTTCAAGATTCACGATGAAAAACGAAGCGAACAAAAACCAAAGGAATTATTAGAAGTACTCGATGAGTATCCCATTATTCAAGAGGTTCAACTTCGTTTCTTCACATGGATGGCGTCTTACTACATGTGCACGTTGGGCGAAGTAATCGGTGCTGCCCTTCCCTCTGCTCTTAAGCTCTCCAGTCAATCGTACGTGGGTGTCAACCCAGAGATCGATCTTGAGGACCATGATCTCAATGATAGAGAGTGGTCTCTCCTATCCGCGCTAAAAGGAAATGAGCTGTCCATGAACGACGTTGGTCAATACCTTGGCCTTAGACGACCACAGCGAATTGTAAAAGAATTGTCCGAAAAGGGTTATCTGGACCTGTACGAAAAAGTCAAGGATCGGTATGTACCGAAGAAGGAGAAAAGAATTCGGCTAGAATCGACTTACGGGAATGAGAAAAGTCTCGATAAACTGCTAGAAAACCTCAAGTCTAAGCCGAAACAGGTGGAGGTGGTTCTCTCCTATCTGAGAAATATTCCTGTATTGGAAGACCCTTCTTCTAATCAGTCGGGTATCCCTAAATCACTGTTACTAAAAGAAGATATCAGTGATTCGTCTCTCAAAACCCTCGTGAAAAACAAGATCTTGATTGAATGGGAGATCGTTGTATCGAGGCTCGAAAAACAAGAGAATGTTAAATCAGAGACAATCAAACTAAGTTCAGTTCAAACAGATATCAAACAGGATATTATCTCCCAATTTGAAAGCCATCAATCTGTGCTCCTTCATGGTGCCACTGGTAGTGGGAAAACCGAGATATACATTTCACTTATTAAGGAGCAACTGAAAGCAGGGAAACAGGTCCTGTACCTTCTACCAGAAATAGCCCTTACCACTCAAATCATAGCCAGACTGCATAAGATTTTTGGCAATTCATTTGGCGTGTATCACTCACGATATTCCGACAACGAGCGTGTAGAGGTTTGGCAAAACGTCCTAAAAGGAGACTATCAATTTGTTGTGGGAGTACGCAGTGCTGTCTTTCTTCCATTTCAAAACTTGGGCCTTGTGATCGTTGATGAGGAGCATGAGCCCTCCTACAAACAGTTTGAACCAGCACCACGCTACCACGCGAGAGATTCAGCAAACTACCTGGCCAACCTTCATCATGCAAGGGTATTGCTTGGCACGGCCACTCCTTCCCTGGAAACGTATCAAAATGCGCTAGACGACAAATTCGGATTAGTTGAACTGAGCGAGCGTTTTGGAGAAGCCAAGGAGCCCGAACTTCAATTTGTTGACTTAAGGAAAGCACGAAAGCAAAGGAAGCTTAAAGGTAATTTCTCTTCAGAATTGGTGGAAGCAATTGAAAAGTCGTTGGAAGAAAAAGAGCAAATTATTCTTTTCCAAAATCGACGGGGATATGCTTCTTACATTTCCTGCGAAAGCTGCGCAACAATTCCAAAGTGTTTAAACTGCTCTGTTAGCTTGACCTACCACCAATTCAATAACAAATTGGTTTGTCATTACTGTGGTTTTAACCAACCGATGAGTTCCGATTGTACCTCCTGTGGAAGCGCAGAACTCAAGAAGATTGGGTTTGGGACGGAGGAGTTGCAGGAAGAGCTGGAGATACTGTTTCCTGGCGCTGTGATTCAACGAATGGACCTGGACACCACACGAAGCAAATATGGCTATCAAAGAATCATCGAAGAATTTGAGGAAGGCAGTGTTGATATTCTTGTCGGAACACAAATGGTCAGTAAAGGACTAGATTTCGATCATGTTAATCTTGTGGGTATTTTCGATACCGACAGGATGATTCATTACCCTGATTTTCGCTCGCATGAAAGAGCCTACGATCTGATCATGCAAGTCAGTGGTCGAGCTGGTAGAAAGTCTACACACGGGAAAGTAATCATCCAAACAAATGATCCGGATCAGCCCGTGTTGGAAAAAGTACGTAGCAGAAACTACAAGTACTTCTTTCAATGGGAAATACTAGAAAGAGAGCAATTTGGATATCCTCCGTTCACTCGTCTCATCAAAATTATTTTCCGACACAGAGAAAAGACAGTTTCTTTTCAGGGAGCAACTTTTTTCGCCAAAGAGTTGAGAAAGAACATTGGCAATCAACGAATGGTTGGTCCTGTTGAGCCTGTGATTGGAAAAATTCGAAACCTGTATCATCACGAAATAACGCTAAAACTTGAAAAAACTGGAATTAACATTTCAGCAATTAAGGAGTACCTCTGGGCATGCGAAAAGATTTTTCATCAAATGCCAGCATTCAAGAGTGTTGGTGTCATCTTTGATGTAGATCCAGTCTAGAAATTTGGTTGAGTTGTTAAATACCTCATTGGTTGAAATTGGCAACAGGGTCTTTACTAGTTTTGCGTCGTCCATGAAAAAGTATTTACTGCTTGTTTTTCTTTTCTTTCAGGGCTTTTGGCTGCTCGCACAAGAAGAAGTCCCTGAGACGGATTCTGTTGCTGGATTTACTCCAATTTCTATCGAACCAGAACTTGATACTACTGAAGAAGATACTGCCAGTCTCGGACCTGTTCGTACACTGATCCCCTCTATCTATATAGACTACGGGAAGCTCCTAGCGCTCCCGCTTGAGACTGAGGCTAAGTATGAGGGAGGGATTGAATTTCTGATCAAAGAAAAAGTACCTGTTATTTTCGAAGTAGGAATGGCCACTCTTACTCCCAATAAGGCGTACGCGAATGGAACTTATGAAGCAAAGGGCATTTACTACCGTTTCGGCACAGGAATTTATTCACAATGGAAACCAAAAAACAAATTGGGATTAACGTTTAAATACGGAGTTAGCTCATTTGATGAAACTGCAATTCTCAGTACTGAAAACACAACTAACATTCCAAGGACACTCACAGCTTCATATGAGCGAACGGACCTTAGCGCAAGTTGGCTAGAGCTCGCAGTCTACACGGATAGATCGATTAATAAGTTTCTTGCGATAGGAATGCACATCAGATTCCGATACCTACTTGATTATGACCTACAGACTCCAGATGATGTTTACGCTATTCCTGGGTATGGGCGTTCCTTCGACCAAAGCATTCCTGCTGTGAATTTGTTTTTGAAGGTTTCTTTCTAGTTCTAGCAAATGCCTCTTCATTAAATCAGTCAACGTTGATTCCGTTCATTGCCCCTTCTACTCATTGCTTCTGCTAAGTCGGCGCCTCCATCGAAATAACAAAATAGCCTTTCGAGAAGTAATTCTCTCCACTACACAAAAGTCCTAGAGATTGAATTTCAGAAATTGAAAATTCGTGAGGGAACTTTGTAAATTGAAGACAGATCGAAACCTATCATTATGAAATTAATCAACTACCTTCTCTCCTTCCTAATTACCCTTTCTGTCTTTGGACAAGCGGAAAATCAGTCTACACTTACCATCGACCGGATCATGCAAGGCGAAGCCTTTGTCGGATACCTACCCTCGAGAATAGAGTGGTCTGATGATAGTAAGTCAATCTACTTCAGCTGGAATCCAGAAAAGGATACGGTAAGATCTACTTATAAAGTGGATGCGACAACCAAAAACATTCAGAAGCTTACTTTTGATGAATTACGAGACAAGACAGAGGACGGAGATTTCACGAAAGATTTCTCACTTAAAACCTACCAGAAAAACGGAGATATTTTCATAATTGACAACGCTAATTTCCAGGTAAAACAAGTAACGAATACCTTGGCCAGGGAATCAAACCCGCAGTTCTCTGGAGATGAAACCTCCATTATTTATCAGTCGAACAACAACCTGTTCAAATGGAACTTAACCGATGGCAGTACCACACAGCTTACAGATATTCAAAAAGGAAATAAAGAGAAGCAAAAATCATCAGAGCAAGAAGACTGGTTAGAAACCGATCAGCTGGCTTACTTCGATATTCTGGAAAAACGCAAGAACGAGTCAGATGCAAGAAAGTACCGAAACAATCAGTCAAATCCAGATAGACCCGAAACAGTGTACATCGGAAATAAACGATTGGCTGGTATCACTATCTCACCAAAGCTAAGCCATGTTGTCTATCGTCTATCCGTTCCAGCAAAGGATAAAAATACCATTGTACCTGATTACGTGACCCAATCGGGCTTTACAGAAGATCTAAATACCAGAACGAAAGTTGGAGGTCCGCGGGATCTAATTGAAACCTGGATTCTTGATTTGAAAACAGATACCACCTTCCAGATCGAAACCAAGACCATTGCTGGTATTTATGACAAGCCAGCTTACAAGAAGGAATATGCAAAGAATGACGAAGACTACTCAGATAAATACGATGATCCCAGGGAGGTTAGTATTGGGCTACCAACATTTTCCAGTGACGGAAAAGCAGTCGTAAATATTACTTCTCAAGACTACAAAGATCGATGGATTATGAGTCTTGATCTAGGAAATGGGAACCTGAAGTTGATCGACAGGCAACATGATGATGCATGGATAGCAGGTTCTGGAATTGGCTGGTTTTCACGAGGGATCATTGAGTGGCTTGATAACGACAACATTTGGTTCAAATCTGAGAAAACGGACTTTGCTCACGTCTATACAGCCAATGTAAATACTGGTAAAATCAAGGCACTCACAAAAGGTGATTTTGAAGTACTAAACATACAGCTATCACGAGATAAGAATACTTTTTTCTTAACCTCAAATGAGGTCAGCCCTCACGAACAGCATTTTTATCACATGAGTGTTAAGGGAGGCAAAAGGACGAAGGTAACCTCCGTCAAGGGTGGTCATCAAGTGTTTGTTTCACCCGATGAGTCACAACTTGCTATAAGATACGGATATACCAACAAGCCTTGGGAATTGTATGTAATGCAAAATCAACCTGGGGCTGAGATGGTCCAATTGACAGAATCAACTACAGAGGATTTCAACAACTACGAATGGTCAGATTCTGAAATCATCCAGTTTACTGCAAGGGATGGTGTTGAGGTTCCAGCCACTTTATACAAACCAGATCCAGCTAAAAAGAATGGTGCGGCAGTAGTTTTCGTTCATGGTGCGGGATACACGCAAAATGTCCACTACTGGTGGCCTTCTTACTATAGGGAATACATGTTTCATAACTTTCTTGCTGACAATGGTTACACTGTCCTAGCAGTTGATTTCAGAGCAAGTGCAGGCTATGGGAGAGATTGGCGCACATCTATCTACCGGTTCATGGGAGGCAAAGATCTAGATGATAATATTGATGGAGCAAAGTACCTGGTTGATCAGCAAGGTATTGATAAAGAACGCATCGGAATTTACGGAGGATCTTATGGTGGTTTCATCACTTTAATGGCGCTGTTCAATTCACCTGAGACTTTTAAGAGCGGAGCTGCACTTCGTTCAGTCACAGATTGGGCGCACTACAATCATGGATATACTGCGAACATCCTAAATACGCCACTGGAAGATAGCATCGCATTCTACCGTAGTTCCCCTATCTACCATGCTGAAGGCCTCCAAGGAAATCTGCTAATGCTGCACGGTATGATCGACACAAATGTCCACTTTCAAGATGTTGTGAGACTTTCTCAACGGCTGATTGAATTGAAAAAGGAAAACTGGGAGCTATCTGTGTTTCCGTTAGAAGGTCATGGGTTCGTTGAAGCATCTAGTTGGTCGGATGAGTACCGAAGGATTTACAAGCTGTTTCAGGAAACGCTTAGGTAGAATTTACTGTGTTCTGTCATGCCTGACTTGATCAGGCATCTTACAAAACCACATACTGCATAGAGTTAAGATACCGTGTCAAGCACGGTATGACAGGAACAAAAAGATGATGTTGCCAACAAAAAACCCTGCTCATTCAATGAACAGGGTTCTATCTTTTTGGAAGTGTGAACTTTACTTCACCTTGTCAACTATCGCTTTGAACGCTTTTGGCTCATTCATCGCTAAATCGGCAAGTGCCTTTCTGTTGATTTCGATTCCTGCTGCAGTCAATTTTCCCATAAATTGAGAATATGAAAGCCCGTGCTCTCTTGCTCCTGCATTAATTCTTTGAATCCAAAGTGCTCTGAATTCTCTCTTCTTTGCTTTTCTATCTCTGTAAGCGTACGACCATCCTTTCTCGACGGCATTCTTGGACACTGTCCAAACATTCTTTCTTCTGCCAAAATACCCTTTGGCATTTTTCATCATCTTTTTACGACGAGTTCTGGCAGCTACATGATTTACTGATCTCATTCTTTTGATTTTTGGCGATTGGCGTTTTTACAAAACTTAAAACCAATAACCGGGTTTAACATTTAACCTTTTAAGCTTAATTAAGCTTAAGCAAATTTTTGACGTTTGTTTCGTCAGCTTTGCTAACCACAGTCATATATCGAAGATTCCTTTTTTGCTTAGTCTCCTTCTTTGTCAAAATGTGATTCTTAAACGCTTTTTTACGTTTGATCTTCCCTGAACCAGTCAACTTAAACCGTTTCTTAGCTCCTGAAATTGTTTTTTGCTTCGGCATTTCTAATTTATTGTAAACTCTATTTCTTCTGTACTTTGGGTGCAAGGAAAAGAAACATTCGCTTTCCTTCCATCTTAGGAAGCGCTTCCACTTTCGCGTAGTCTTCCAATGCTTGCGCGAATTTCAAAAGTAAAATCTCCCCTCTCTCCTTAAACACAATCGTACGTCCATAGAAATGAACATACGCCTTCACTTTTGCTCCGTCACTTAAAAACTTGATAGCATGATTCAACTTAAAATTGAAGTCATGTTCATCCGTATTAGGACCAAACCTGATTTCCTTAATTACGGTTTTTTGAGCCTTAGCCTTAATCTCCTTCTGCTTCTTCTTCTGCTCGTACTTAAACTTGGAATAATCGATGATTTTACAAACTGGAGGATCTGCATTGGGTGAAATCTCCACCAAATCCAGACTTTGCTCTTCTGCCATTTTTATAGCCTGACTTACAGGATATAAATCAACCTTCACATTGTCCCCAACAACCCGCACCATGCTGGCGGTTATCTTATCATTCACCTTATAAGGTTCTTCGACTCTTATCCTACCCGGATTTCGTCTTCTAATTTTTGCGATTGTAGTCCTTTGTTTAGTTAAACATCAAAAAAACAGAGCGCAAATATCGTGATTATTTACGCTAATACAAGGCTTAACCAACTTGTTCTGCCACTTTGTTGGAGAAAAACTGAATAAATTCATCCGTTTTCATTGTTCCAACGTCTCCTTCCCCATGCTGTCGGACAGAAACAGTACCATTGTCTGCTTCTTTCTCGCCAACGATAAGCATAAATGGAATCTTTCGAACCTCGGCATCTCGTATCTTCTTTCCTATCTTCTCATCTCTCTCATCCAAAATTCCAATGATGTCATTTTCCTGAAGTTTCAAGTGCAGATCCTTGGCATAATCATGGTATTTCTCAGAAATTGGTAAAATGGCGATTTGATCAGGAGCTAGCCACAATGGGAAATTTCCCGCTGTATTTTCTATCAAAATTGCAATGAAGCGTTCCATAGACCCAAATGGGGCTCTGTGAATCATTACCGGTCTGTGTTTTTGATTATCGCTGCCAATATATTCTAATTCAAATCGCTCAGGCAGGCTGTAATCCACCTGAATAGTTCCCAACTGCCATTTTCTTCCAAGCGCATCTTTCACCATGAAATCAAGTTTTGGACCATAGAATGCAGCTTCTCCATATTCCACCACCGTATCTAATCCCTTCTCATCAGCCACTTCTTGTATTTCTCGTTCCGCTCGTTCCCACAAGTCGTCCTGACCAATGTATTTATCCGGATTATTAGGATCCCTTAAAGACACCTGAGCAGTGAAATCACCAAACCCAAGTGCGCTGAACACATGCAACACAAGGTCTATCACTTTTGCGAACTCATCTTTTACTTGATGCTGTTCGCAAAAAATATGAGCGTCATCCTGTGTGAAACCTCTTACCCTGGTCAAACCATGTAGTTCTCCACTTTGCTCGTATCTGTATACCGTACCAAACTCAGCATATCTGATCGGTAAGTCTTTGTAAGACCTTGGGCGAGAATTGTAAATCTCGCAGTGATGTGGGCAATTCATGGGCTTTAACAAGAATTCCTCATCCTCCGCTGGAGTGGTAATGGGTTGAAACGAGTCCTTTCCGTACTTTTCATAATGGCCTGAAGTTACGTATAGCTCCTTGCCTCCTATATGAGGAGTTACCACTGGTTCATAGCCAGCTTTCACTTGAGCCTTTCTCATGAAATTTTCAAGTCGCTCCCGAAGGACCGCACCTTTTGGCAGCCATAGAGGGAGTCCCTTCCCAACTTTTTCGGAGAAGGTGAATAACTCAAGCTCCTTTCCGAGCTTTCTATGATCTCGGAGCTTCGCCTGCTCTAGAAGCTCCAGGTGCTCTTTCAACTCCTTCTGCTTTGGAAACGAAACACCATACAGTCTAGTTAGTTGCTTTCTGGTCTCATCCCCTCTCCAATAAGCACCTGCAACACTCAATACCTTGACTGCCTTTATGAATCCTGTATTGGGGATATGAGGGCCTCGACACAAGTCAGTGAAATTGCCTTGCTTGTAAAAGGTAATTTGACCATCCTCAAGTCCTTCTATGAGTTCAAGCTTGTATTCATCATCTTTCTCCGTAAAATACTTGACGGCATCTGCCTTGGAGACATCAATTCGCGTGTACTCGTTTTTTTCACGAGCAAGTTCGAGCATTTTGTCCTCGATAATGTTCAGGTTTTCAGCGTCAAATTCCTTATCTCCAAAATCAACGTCGTAGTAAAAACCGTTCTCAATCGGAGGGCCAATTCCAAGTTTAACTCCAGGATAGAGCGCCTCAAGTGCTTCTGCCATAAGATGAGCAGAGGAATGCCACATGGTCGATTTGCCATCGGCATCATTCCAGGTGAGAAGTTGAACGGAGGAGTCCTGCTCGATAGGTCGAAAGGCATCCCATACTTCTCCATTGACTTTGGCTGCCAGTACGTTTCTGGCCAAACCTTCACTAATACTCAACGCAACATCCAGCGAGGTTGATCCTTTCGGAAATTCTCTAGTGGATCCATCAGGTAAACTAATGGTGATCTTATCACTCATTATTCAATTATTTTTTTTGACTTTAATACTGGTGGAGGAAGTAGGTTCTCCTCAAATCTTAAGCGCTGCAAATATGCGATTTTTCGTCGGACCAATGCAGCTCTTTGCACTGCAATTGTATCATTCGGATTTAAATAAACTACATGATCGAAATAATTCAAGGAATAGGTAAGC
>JBDWQX010000211.1:0-5865 GCA_039986395.1 Cyclobacteriaceae bacterium | reverse complement strand
TTTTGTTTGAAATTTAGATAGGCTATCCATTTTAGATTGAAAGACAGAATTAGCGAGAAACTGGAAATGACAATTAGCCCAAAATTGAAATTGGCTACGAATTATTCGAAACCAATTTCAATTTTGGGCTAATTGTCATTTCCAGTTTCTCGCTAATTCTGTCTTTCAATCTAAAATGGATAGCCTATCTAAATTTCAAACAAAAATGGAAAGGCATCCTGTTCATCCTTCTTTCTGGAATCTATCTGTATCACTTCTTTCTAAATCTTGATGATTTCCGAGCTACCGAGGTACTGGTCAATGACCTTCTAGATAGCGTTTTCATCATCGGTCTGTTTGGTTTTCTTTTCTTCTATGCCACCACTTCAATATTGGTCACATTATTTAATCTTCCAACATCCTCTGTATTTGAAAGAAAACTGAAGGAAGCACTTGACTTTCAAAAGTTAAGTCAGTCTGTGCCGAGAGGAGAAACCATTGATCAAACGTACGAGATACTTCTCGAAAGTTCGATGAGTGCCGTTTTCGCGGATGCGGCATGGTTGGAAGTGCAGGAAGAAGATGGAGCATTTCAGTCCATCAGAAATCTGAAGGAAACCGAGATTGACACAATAAAGAAGAAGATAAAATCAGGCACCATAAAAGACATTTTATCGCTCAGTTTTGATCGTGATTTGAATCCATCAAAACTAACAGACAGTTTGAAAGACAGTAAATTCAAGTCTATCATAGCGCTTCCAATCCATGTGCAGCAGAAGCAAATTGGATTTATCGTGATGCTGAATGAGGTTCCTGAAGCTTTCAACCGGGAGATGGTAAACATCATCACAACCTTTGTAAATCAAACTAGCATTTCTTTAGAGAATCTTTCTCTAATAAAGGAATCGTTGGAAAACGAACGATACAAGGAGCAGCTGAAGATCGCTAAGAACGTCCAGAAAAGTCTTCTGCCAGGTAAAATTGATATTGGAAGCAATTTCGAGATCGACGCATTCGCCATGGCTGCAGATGAGGTTGGGGGTGATTACTACGACATCATCGAAATCGAAAAAGATAAATTTGGGCTGATCATTGCTGACGTGTCAGGAAAGGGAACTAGCGCAGCTTTTCAAATGGCTCAAATGAAAGGAGTCTTCCACAGTCTGGCGTCTCAAAAAATATCCTCTGCCCAATTCATCACCCAGGCAAACATTGCGTTGAGTAATTGCTTGGAAAAGACCTCTTTCATCACCGCTACTTATTTTGACATTGACTCCTCCAAGAAAACAATTGAGTTTTCGAGAGCAGGGCATTGTCCTACGTTGATGTTTTGCTCAAATACGAACGAAACTAATTATCTGCAAAGCGATGGAATGGGATTGGGGATTGTAAGAAACTCTAGCTATGCAAAATACGTTCATAGCACAACACTTAGCTATAACGAAGGCGACACAATGCTTTTGTATACCGATGGTATCACGGAAGCAAAAAATGAGAAAGGGGAGCAATTTGGAGACGATAGGCTTCGAGACTCCTTTCATAGTCACGCCAAGAAAGCACCTACCCAAATAAAAGAAGCGTTAAAAAGGGATCTTGCCAGTTTTACTGGTGAGCTGCCAATAGATGATGACTATACGATGGTTGTCGTAAAGTTTAATACTGACGAAGATGGTTAACATAGAAATAGAAAAAAAAGAAGACATTCATTTCATCCGTGTAACGGGCGACATAGATGCTGGTTCGTCCATTCACCTTGATAATGCCTTTAAGGAAGGATTGGAAACTGGAGAGTCCAAAATTGCGGTCGATCTGGAAGGACTCGTATACATTTCCTCTGCCGGTCTAGGAGTCTTTGTCTCGTACTTGGATGAGTTTGAACTAAAAAAAATAAAACTAGTGTTGTTTGGAATTCAAGAAGCTGTACGTCAGGTTTTTGATATCCTTGGTTTAGAAAAATTGATAGACATCGCAGAAAACGAAGAAGGAGCGATTGCAAAATTGAATGAGTAAAAACATTGTCATAGCGTGTTCAAAAGATGAGCTGACCCGAATTAGGCAGTTTGTGGCTGATCAATTAGATCTCCACAAAATTCCTGATTTGCAAGCACACAAATTGGTGCTGGCGGTAGATGAAGTCTGCGCCAACCTCATTATACATGCTAACAATTGTGACCCTATTAACAAGATCGAGCTAGACCTGCAATTCACTCCCAAGCAAATTATCTTCACCTTCCGAGACAAGGGAGTTGGATTCGATATAAATCAATACGATTCCCCCAGCATGGATGAACTGGTCTCGTCAAGACGGCAAGGCGGACTAGGGCTGCTTCTAGTGAAGAGAATAATGGACAAAATAGAGTTCTCAACAGAAAAGAATTACAATATTTGCAGGCTTGTAAAAACCATCGGTTAATGTGGCGCTTCCTACTCGTATCATTTGTACTTATTTCTGGCTGTGAATACCTGCAACCCAGACCAAAAGAGACAACCAAAATAATCGCCAAGGCTGGAGGTCAGGAGTTGGCCGAGGAAAATATTATAGGTCTTATTCCTCAAAATATTTCTCGTGGCGACAGTGCGATTTTTGTAGAAAAATTTGTTGACGATTGGATTAAAAAGCAATTGATGATCAGCAGAGCGCAAGAAGTAATTGATTTCAATGAAGCGCAAATTCAGCAAAAAGTGCTAGAATATCAGTATGCACTTATGGTGCATGATTTTGAAAAAAGATACATCGATCAAAAGATCGAAACAGAAGTGACCGAAGGCGAAATCAATGCCTACTACAACGAGAAATCTGAAAATTTCGTTTTGAGGGAAAATTTAACAAAGTGTTTGTATTTTAAAATACCATCATCGGCACCAAACATATCCAGATTCAGAAGGAACCTAAGAAATTATCCAAGAGATTCTGCGGAAGTATGGGATTATTCAAATCAATTTTCAGTTCGAGCATTCTTGGATAATACCATCTGGGTTCGATTTAACGAAGTGATATTGGAGACTCCCCTGAAAGAAATTAATGATAAGGCGAGGTTTTTAGAAACGACGACTTCTGTTGAAAATTCAGACGAAGATTACGTTTATTTCCTGAAGATTTTTGAGCACAAACTTGTAGGTGAGATCGCCCCAATTGAGTTTGTTAAGGAAGATATCTCAGGCATAATTATCAATAAGAGGAAGATTGAGTTAAAAAAAGAACTGGAGAAGAACATTTATGAAGAAGCAAAAGCATCAAATGCATTTGAGGTTTATAGCAATTAACACACTCATGATCTGTGCTATGTCTGTTTTTGGGCAGAGTAGCGAAGATGGAATCATCATTGACAGAATCGCTGCCAAGGTGGATGACTATATCATTCTAAAATCAGACGTTGAAAAATCTTATCTGGATTTTTTGTCCCAGGGAGAATACCGTGGTAGCAATGCAAAATGCGAAATCCTGCAACAGCTGGTTGTCAACAAAATGATGGTTGCGCAGGCAGAGATTGATTCAGTATTCATTTTAGACGAGGATGTAAATGCCAATCTGGACAGAAGAATGTCCTTGATGCTACAACAGTTTGGAGGAGAGGCTGAGGTGCAGCAGGCTTATGGTAAGTCGATTGATCAGATCAGGTCTGAGGTTTTTGATAATATCAAAGAACAGATGACCATCCAGCGAATGCAGTCCGAGCTTACAGCTGATGTGAAAGTCACTCCAGCGGAGGTTCGAAAGTTTTACAGAGATATTCCAAGGGACTCCTTACCGTTCTTTTCTACCGAAGTTTCCGTGGCCCAAATCGTTGCCACACCCAAGCCTGGAAGATCGCAAAAAGATAAGGTCAAAAATCAAATGCTTGACATTCGTGAACGAATAATGGCTGGAGAGTCTTTCGCAGAACTGGCAAAGAAATTTTCTCAGGATCCGGGATCTGCTGCAAGGGGAGGAGAGCTTTCTTTCTATAGCAGAGGTCAGTTGGCCCCAGAGTATGAAGCTACAGCGTTGTCAATGAAGCCCGGTCAATTATCGGAACCAGTAGAAACTCAATTTGGATTTCATCTCATTGAGTTGCAGGAAAAAAGGGGTAATACCTTCAGGTCTCGTCATATTCTAATATCACCAACTCCAGATGCTAATGATCTTCAAAAGTCTATTGATTTACTCGACAGCTTGAAGCAATTGGTAGAAGCTGATAGTATCACTTTTGAAACGGCGGCCAAGGACAATTCCGATGATCAACTTACATCATCAAGTGGAGGCTTCTTTCTGGATCCTTCCGGGGCGGGCAGAGTTTCCGTAGATCAGCTCGATCCGAACATCTTCTTCACACTAGACACAATGCAAATCGGCACCATTACAGAACCAATACGTTTTCAACAACAAGATGGTACTTATGCCTACAGAGTGTTGTTTTACAAAGATCGAGTCGCTCCGCACCAAGCAAACCTGGATATAGATTACCAAAAAATTGCAGCTGCTACATTGAATAAGAAAAAGAATAAAATTATTGCTGATTGGTTCGAAGTTGCGCGAAGCAATGTTTACATCGAACTAGATCCAGAATTCGATTACTGCAACCTCTCTGAATAAAATACGATAAAGGATAGAATGGCAAAAAAAAATGACGATGTTGCTTTGGCCGATGAATTGGCTCAAAACTTCAAAACTTTAGAATCGGAGATCTCGAAACAAATCATTGGGCAATCCGAAGTTGTTAGACTTTTGATCACATCGCTTTTTTGCAACGGCCACTCTCTGCTTGTAGGAGTTCCTGGTCTGGCCAAGACCTTGCTGGTGCAAACGGTTTCCAAATGTCTATCTCTGGACTTTAATCGAATCCAGTTTACTCCAGATCTCATGCCCTCAGATATCCTTGGAGCGGAGACACTGGATAAGGAGAGAAACCTTCGATTCATTCAGGGTCCAATTTTCTCCAACGTGATCCTGGCAGATGAAATAAACAGGACCCCACCAAAAACCCAGTCAGCATTACTAGAAGCCATGCAAGAGGGGGCACTCACAATTGCTGGCAGGAACTACGAGCTGGACAAACCATTCTTCGTGCTTGCCACGCAAAATCCTATCGAGCAGGAAGGAACGTACCCATTACCTGAAGCACAACTTGATCGATTCATGTTCATGATCAAATTAGACTACCCAAAATTGGAAGATGAAATAGAGGTCATAAAGCAAACCACATCTGACGTTGCTAATGAAGTTCGAGAAGTACTCGACAAGGAAAATATTCTTGCCTATCAATCCTTGATTAGAAAAGTACCAGTTCCTGATAACGTCTTCGATTATGCCGTACGCTTGGTTGCTAAATCACGTCCAGGAGAAGAAAACTCATCTGATATCGCAAAAGACTATCTGGAGTGGGGAGCAGGACCTAGAGCAGGCCAATTCCTAATTCTCGCAGCTAAATGTAACGCACTGATTACCGGGAAATATTCTCCAGATATAGAAGATGTGAAATCAGTCGCAATTCCTGTTTTACGTCATAGAATTGTCCGAAATTTCAAGGCAGAGGCAGAGGGTGTAACTGAGGAGAAGATTATTTCGCAGTTGCTTTAAAATCCACTCCTCGGAGTAACAGGGGTGGGTTAGCTGCATAAGGACCTGAACAATAAATTGCACAACACCCTCCTAACCTCCCTCAAGGGAGGAATAGGAAGGTATTCAACTAGAATTGTTTAAGAAACCTTACATCATTCTCTGAGAAAAGTCGAAGGTCGTCAAGTTCGTATTTCAACATAGTTATTCGTTCGATACCCATCCCGAAGGCAAACCCACTGTATTTTGTTGAGTCAATGCCACAGTTCTCCAACACATTCGGATCTACCATTCCAGACCCAGCAATTTCAACCCATCCTGTCTTCTTGCAGATCTTACAACCACTCCCG
>JBDWQX010000210.1:0-6241 GCA_039986395.1 Cyclobacteriaceae bacterium | reverse complement strand
CCTCTTTTGACATACTGTCTGAGTTTCGCATTAAAAATAAACGTATTACCTATAAAATAGGCAGCGCATAAGGTGAAAAAACAAGCGCTATTTCAGATTTGTTCATTTAGGGTTCAAATAATTAAAGCAAACCCCAAATTCTTAGTTTCCCGCGTAGGAAGATGATAGCACTTCGTACGCTTGTGGCCCTGCACACATGATCAAATCTATGATACTTAGGTTGGGAGCAAAACTATTGCCAAAAAGTTGAGAATAAGCACTCGGACGATAGATATTTCGATCAGCAAACGCAATTTTTGGGTGAATAATATTTCTGAAGTCTTCAGTCTCTTTCTTATGATCTTTTTGAAAGGAACTAGTGAAGTCGATCTCCACTTCCAGCTTGAGCAGCTTAAAGCAAAGTGTGAGAAATTTAATATTGATATCAAGAAGAAACTCGTTTTTCTGATCCCACACCTTTTTAAAATCACTAGCGAAGAATTCAAAAAAAGGCGCTTTTCCGTAGGAAGAATAGACGGCCCCCCAATGATCCTTTATCCAGCGTTGTGAATAGTCGACCTTCACATCCTTGAAAATTGTCTTGTTTCCATACTTGAGCGGCATACTTAGTGGAACAATCTTGTTTGAACCTAGAATGTAGGTACGGTTTCTGAATGTCTGCTTTTGGAAATTATCACTGATCTCAAAAAGCACTGAATCACTGCTCTGCAGCAGGCAGAAATATTCAATACATCCAAGGTAGTGCGGTTCAACTAGAATTTTTTTCATCAAATAATGTCTACATCACCAAGTCCTTCGCGTATTATCTCTGGGTAATTTCCTGTGCAATCGATGATGGTGCTCGGCTCCACATTGCCGTACCCACCGTGGATAATGAGGTCAACTTTGTTTTTGAATTCATCAAAAATAATCTCAGGATCTGTGGCATAGTCGTGGATTTCATCATCGTGAATTGAGGTTGTAATTATTGGATTTCCTAATTCACGCACAATCTCCCTTGGAATATTGTTATCAGGAACTCTGATGCCGACTGTTTTCTTTTTAGCACTCATGATTTTTGGAACCTTGGAGGAAGATTCTAAGATAAAGGTGTAGGGACCTGGAAGTGCTTTTTTCATGAGTTTGAAAGTCGGAGTATCCAGATGTCGAGTGTATTCGGAAATGTGGCTCAAATCGTAGCAAATGAAGGATAAATTTAACCCCTTCGATTTGCCTCCCTTCAGCACTTTGAGTCGTTCTATGGCTTTTTGGTTGAAAATATCACAACCTAAGCCATAGACAGTATCTGTCGGATAGATGATCAATCCACCATTCTTAAGCACTTTAACTGCTTGAGCGATTTTGTGTGCTTCTGGATTTTCTGGGTAAATGCGTAAAAATTCGGCAGACATTAATTTTTAAAAATTAAACCACATTTTGGGTGTACCACCACTTTTGACTGACATTTTAATGACTAATTCGACTCGAAAATCAAATAACTTAAATGTTTCGCTATAAGCTACAGCGACTTTACTTTATTTTGCGGCTACTTAAAATTACCAACTTCAAATGTCAGAAAAAATAACAATTCAGGAGGCGACCGGGAAACTAGGCATTTTAACTCCAGGAATGGGAGCTGTGTCCACTACCTTCATGGCAGGTGTGCTCAGTATCAGGAAAGGACTTTCCGATCCAATTGGATCCCTGACGCAAATGGGAACAATCCGGTTAGGAAAAAGAACAGAGAATAGGAATCCGCTAATAAAGGATTTTATTCCGTTAGCAGGATTGGAAGACGTGGTTTTAGGTGGATGGGACATTTTCGAAGATAATGCCTATGAAGCGGCCATGCATGCAAAGGTTTTAGATAAGGACTTGCTCAATGAGCTGAAAGACGAGTTGGAACAGATCAAGCCAATGAAGGCAGTCTTTGACAAGAATTATGTAAAACGCCTGGAGGGAACACATATTAAGCAAGGTGCCAATAAAATGGAATTGGCAGAGGCTTTGATGGACGATATCAAAAAATTTAAGGAGGAAAATGGCTGTGACCGAATTGTTATGGTTTGGTGCGGTTCGACGGAGATTTACATTGAAGAGGGTGAAGTTCATTCTACAGTCGAGAAGCTTGAGGCAGGACTGAGAAATAGCCATCCAGATATTGCACCGAGCATGATTTACGCCTATGCTGCTGCAAAAATGGGTATTCCATATGCTAATGGTGCACCGAATTTATCATGCGATGTTGATGCAATGGTTGAGCTTGCGAAACAAACTGGTGCCCCTATAGCAGGAAAAGATTTTAAGACTGGTCAGACATTGATGAAAACTATTCTTGCTCCAGGTCTTAAGGCAAGATCTCTTGGAATTGACGGCTGGTTTTCAACTAACATACTTGGCAATAGAGACGGAGAAGTTCTTGATGATCCCGACAACTTTAAGACCAAGGAAGTCTCTAAGCTGGGAGTTTTGGAGCAAGTGCTTGAGCCAGAATTGCACCCGAAACTTTACGGCGATTTGTACCACAAGGTGAGAATCAACTACTATCCGCCAAGAGGCGATGATAAAGAGGGTTGGGATAATATTGATATCAAAGGATGGCTAGGATACAAAATGCAGATTAAGGTGGATTTTCTCTGCAAGGATTCTATTCTTGCTGCACCGCTTGTATTGGACTTGGCATTATTTCTTGATCTTGCGAAGAGAGCTGGAATGAAAGGAGGGATTCAAGAATGGCTTTCATTCTATCTGAAGTCACCTCAAGCCGCCAAAGGCCTAAAGCCACAGCATGACATTTTCGTACAATTAATGAAGTTAAAAAATACACTCCGATATTTGGCAGGAGAAGATCTAATCACCAATCTTGGGTTAGATTACTACGATTGATTTTCGTACCGCTAAAAAATTAAATCCTTGCTTTGAAAATTGTGAGGATTTTTTAATTACAGTCGTCCTTCGGAAATCAATTTCAACGTCCCATCAAGATCAAGTCTATTGTCAACATCATTCCACGTATATCCAGGCACAAGAGTAGCTCTTGCCTGACCTGTAGAGATCAGGTCCGTTACCATGTCAGAGATTGTAAATCGATCTTGAGAGAAACAGTCTTCGAGCACATCAAGAACCTTGGCCTTTAAGCGAAAAAGTCCTGTATCGTAATGATTGTACGCTGTGATGCCTTTTCCTATTGACCTGATTCTCCAATCTGAATCCACATCTACTTTGGTCACATCATCGATATCGATGTGATCGTTGGTCTTTCCTGGAATATCAACCGCTAATTGGAGATCTGATTCCAACGCTGAGCTTTTGTTAATGAATGATTGAACAAAATCTTCTTGAAAGATGTGATCACCCATGGTCATGAAAAAATCCTGAATGCTCAATTCTTCTATCCATTCTCGAGACTTGGAGACAGAAAAGCCGTTTTCCAAGTCCCATCGATCGTTGTGCTTCCTGACAATATCTACGTTATGGAGAGCCCTTAGGGTGTCCAGTTGAGCCTCAATGGTCTCTGCCTGATAGCCGCTGACAATACAAAATCTATGCACACCGAATTTCTTAAAAATCCGAATGTGTCGAGATAAGAGTGATTCATCTCCGACCGTCACTAAGCTTTTTGGAATCCCAGTGTCAAGACGTGAATTTCTGCCTGCGGCAAGTATTAAGCAATCCAATACCTTTTTTTGTTACGAATCTAACATGATGAACCTAAACCAGAATAAAATTTTCACATGATGTTAGTTTTTGAAATCTTTAATATGCATTTCATCTAAATTTGCAGTATGGGAGATATTCTAAAGAAACGGTTTTCCTCATTCACTGAGGCGGAGGAAACCAGGAAACGGGGGCTCTACTCTTTTTTTCGAACCTTCGAGTCAAAGCAGGAGACGAATGTGAGAGTAAATGGGAAGGACCTTCTAATGTTTGGGTCAAACAGCTACTTGGGGCTAACAACGCATCCCAAGGTGATGGAAGCCTCCGTGGAAGCAATCAAAAAATACGGTTCCAGCTGCTCAGGTTCAAGGTTCTTAAATGGGACAACCGATCTTCATGTAGAATTAGAAGAGAGACTTGCCAAATTCATTGGCAAAGAGGAGGTACTTGTATTTAGCACAGGCTTCCAGGTCAACCTGGGTACGATTCCAACGGTGGCCACGCAAGGGGATACTATCCTTATTGATAGACTGAGCCATGCTTCCATTTATGAAGGCTCAAGAATTTCCGATGCTTCGACTACAATTTTCCGACACAATGATATGGCATCCCTGGAGCGAAAGCTCCAAAAACTGAGTGATCAAAACCTTAGACTCATCATTGTTGATGGAGTGTTCAGTATGGAAGGAAATATTGCCAAACTCCCAGAAATAGTAGATCTGGCTAAAAAATACGATGCTGTTGTGCTCTGTGATGATGCACATGCAGTTGGTGTCATGGGGCAGAATGGGAGAGGTACATCAAACCACTTCGGTTTGACTGATGATGTTGATCTGATCGGTGGTACGTTTAGCAAATCATTTGCATCACTTGGTGGATATATGGCAGGCGATCGTGCGACAATGCAGTACATCAAGCATCATTCAAGATCACTTATTTTTAGCGCAAGCATGACTCCGGCCTCAACCGCTGCTACATTGGCTTCTCTTGACATTATGGAATCAGACGATTCACTCAGATTAAAACTGTGGGACAATACCAATCATGCCCTGGCGAGATTCAGAGACCTAGGTTTTGATATAGGTGATACAGAAACTCCAATTATTCCAGTGTACATTCGAGACAATGAAAAAACGTACAAAATGACTGCACGTTTGTTCGAGGAAGGAGTTTTTGTCAACCCCGTGGTTGCTCCTGCTGTTGCTCCCGCAGACTCGTTGTTTCGCTTCTCACTAATGGCGACTCACACAACCGAGCAAATAGATAAAGCCATTGACCTGATTGTGAAAGTGGCAAACGAACTCGATATCAAATTACGAGAAAAAGTAGCTTAAGTTGAAAGTAGCAATAACAGGTGCCAACGGATTTTTGGGGCAATATTTAGTTGATACTTCCTTATCTGCGGGTCATGAGGTTTTTGCTTTGGTGAGAAAGTCTGCTGAAACCTCAGTCTTTCAAAAACATGACAGCTTAACTATCTGCCCTGTTGATTATAAAAACATCAATGATGAATTTAAGTCTCTGGAGGCCAGTACGGGTGGGATCGATTTCTTTATCCACAATGCGGGGAAAACAACAAGTATAAATAGGGCAGATTATACCAACATCAACACAAAACTAACAGGCGAAATAGTATCCACTGTTTCGGAGGTAAACCTGCTTAAGACCGGTGGTAAATTCGTCTACATCTCGTCATACACGGCCCACGGCCCAATTGGAGTCAATCACCCGGTATCATGCTATGGCGAAAGTAAAAGACAAGCAGAGCAGCACATCCTGAGTTCTGGTTTGGCATCTGTAATTTTCAGACCTACCGCGATTTATGGCGCAGGTGACAAAGCGTTTCTTCCCTTATTTCAAGCGGCAAACAAAGGCATTTATCCGTTAACTCGTCCTGCTCAAAAAATGAGTATGATCCATGCTGCGGATTTAGCCGCAATCGTTGTGGGAGGGATGGCAGACAAAGAGGGAATCTTTCACGTGAGCGATGGGAACACTTACTTGCACTCGGAATTCAGAGACACACTAAGTGTCGTATTGAATAGAAAAATTAGAAATATCAGGATACCAAGTATAGTTTCGAAAATTTCACTAGGACTGTCCGACGTTTGGTATTCGGTGACTCGGGGTACACCTAACCTAACCTTAGAGAAATTCGAAGAAATATCTCAGGATTGGGATTTACATGATGAAGAAACCTTGAGTCACGCCAATGGCCCTATCGAATTTGACCTTAAGAAAGGTTTCGAAAACGCATATAAATTTTACGCTAAAAACAAGATGCTATAATGCCTCTGGAAATTCAGGAAGTAAGTTCAAAACGAGAGCTGGTAGCGTTTATCAAGTTTCCCTTTTCCCTTTACAAGGACAATAAAAATTATGTACCTCCGATCATAGATTTCGAACTTAGTACCTTAAGGAAAGATAAGAATCCTGCTTTTGAAAATGCTGAAGCAAAATACTGGGTGGCCAAGAAAGATGGTCAAATTGTAGGAAGAATTGCAGGTATTAAGATAAATCAAGAATTTGAAGAGAAATCTCTAATTCGATTTGGTTGGATTGATTTTGTTGATGATTCGGAAGTTTCAGCGCTATTATTTGATCA
>JBDWQX010000209.1:0-4142 GCA_039986395.1 Cyclobacteriaceae bacterium | reverse complement strand
TTTTTTCCAGGTTTTTTGTCAGTGCCTTGGTGATGTCAATGCCAGTCTGGTTCGCTATGCAAATGAGCACCCATAGTACATCAGCAATTTCATCACCGAGATCGGCACCCCTGTCAGAATCTTTGAAAGATTGCTCGCCGTAGGTTCGTGACATAATTCTCGCAAGTTCGCCAACTTCTTCCATGAGAATGGTCATGTTGGTCAACTCATCAAAATACCGAACACCTTTCGTTTTAATCCAATCATCTACAAGCTCTTGAGCCTCCTCTATCGTCATTAGTTATTGAGATTGTCATTTTCTTCTTTGACAGCGAATCCTTCTTCATCGAGCTTAGAACGGAAAAAAGCCAGTCTGGAGTTCTCCTCTGCCATCAATGAGTCCATGTTAGGTTCGAATTCCTCAAAATGTTCATGTGGAAATCGCTTCGTTGGATCATAGTGATCTTCCCAAAAAAGACTTTCTACTATGTTATTGCCACGGTAGTAGTACTTGAATTCCTCTGCCAGACTCTCGTCTACAAAATTTATCATGTGACCAGAAAAAATGGGCTTTTCGTTTTCAAAGTAGAAATAGTCGTCGCGCTCAAAGTGAGCTGTTCTCGTGATCCCAACTAATTTTTGGATTCTCCCTTCTGACATGTATGCACGGACCTTAAATGTGGAATCGCCTTGCACAAAGTCATCTTCCACTATAGTGATTCGATGATGGTGATCAATACTCTTGACTTTGTAGTCAATAGACTCGACCAATTTTTGATTTTCCTTTTTGATTTCCGGAGTGCAGGCAATAACAATTGCTGCGATAGATAGGCTATAAATGATCTTCATGTCAGGTTAATTTTCAGAAAAGTTAATGATATTCCTAGAATTCTATTTCGAGATGTCAAAGCTAATCGTGGTTTCATCTTCCGATCAGAAATGTCAAAAAGTCGTGGCGGCAACTTCTTTTTCGCTTTTGAACCAATTTGAACAGAGAAAACAAGGAATCTAATGAACAAAAGGATGGCGTTTTCGTGCAATTGAATTCGAACAAAAAACTAAAGATTATGAAAACAGTGAAAACACTGACCACGCTATGTATGGGACTTTTACTTGTATTTGCGACGCAAGCACAGCAAGATAAAAGCAAGAGACCAAGCCCTCCAGCAGAAGTAAAAAAAGAGATCAATGGCACTACTGTCACCGTGAATTACAGCAAGCCATCGAAGAGAGGCAGAACGATTTTTGGTGAACTGGAACCTTATGGTAAAGTATGGAGGACAGGAGCTAACGAGTCAACCTGGATTGAATTTTCAAATGAAGTTAAGGTTGAAGGAAAAAAGCTTGCTGCTGGTAGATATGGACTTTTCACTATTCCAGGTGCTGATGAATGGGTTATTATTTTCAACAGCGTATCGGACAAATGGGGAGCTTTTTCTTACAAAGAAAAAGATGATGTGTTGCGAGTTACAGTGAAGCCTTCGAAAACCACATTGACGGAGGTATTTGATATTAGCATCAGCGATGATGGAAACGTGGTGTTGGCTTGGGACGAAACCCAAGTAGCATTTGCAGTAAAATAACTATTTGGCTGTTTGCAATTAGCTGTTGGCTATTGACTCTGAACGTTTATCGATTCGCGTTAATGGCTAATGGCTAAAGGCAAATGCTACAGTATATTGAGTACCTGCTCTTTTATTTTTTCCAGCTCATCTTTCATCCTGACCACTGTTCGTTGTACCTCAGCATCATTCGCCTTCGATCCAATTGTGTTGATCTCACGACCAAGTTCCTGAGCGATAAATCCTAATTTTTTTCCAGCCTGATCTTCCTTTCCTAGTACTTCCTGAAAATAGCTTAAGTGCTGACTTAGACGAACTTTCTCTTCAGTAATGTCCAATTTTTCCAAGTAGTAAATAAGCTCTTGCTCAAAACGATTTTCATCAACCTGTACTTTATCTCTGATTTCGTCTAGACCTTTTTGCAGCCGCGATCGTACATTTTCACTTCTGCTTTCATCCGCAGCCTCCACGGCTTCCAGTCCTGCAGCAATATTTGAAGCATATTCCGTTAGCTTTTGTTCCAACGCACTGCCTTCTTCTTTACGAAACTGAGCGCATTGTTGAGCCGCGCTTTCAATACTTTTAAAAACTTCAGGCCATGGAATCAACTCTGCATCCAACTCTTGCTGCTTGATCACATCTGGTGCTTGCAAAGCCATCTCAAACAAACCGTTCTGATCGTGACCTACAGTTGAGGCCAGAGATTGAAATTTTTTGAAATATGCCTTAAAAAGGCTGTCGTCGACTTGAACACTCGACTCCTCAACTTCTGTAATTGCCAGGTCTATGGAAAGCATGATTTTCCCCCTCTTCAGTTTGTCAGAAATCAGATTACGAATATCAATTTCTCTTGCTGATAATTCTTTACCGTACCGGGCTGTCAAATCAAGAAATTTGCTATTAAGGGATTTTATTTCAGTCTTAATCTGAAATTGTTGATGGATGCGCTCATCGCGCCCATACCCTGTCATGGATTGTTGCATGCTGCAAATTTAATTGGTAAGGCTAGAAGTCCAGACCTAATGTAAAGTAGTATCGATAGTTGCCGACTTCTCCGTCGATATAGGGCTTAGCGGCGTCAAATTTGATGTAGTATCCAAGTAACACAGTTCTCACTCCCCAGCCAAAGCCACCAAGCCAAGGGTTTTGAAACTTGACAATCTCAGCTTGAAATGCATTTCCCTCACCAAACGTTTGCGTAATGGATCGACCATCGCTAAATGGGGGTTGCCCAGTCCACACAGATCCGATATCACCAAATGCGATTGCCTGGAAATTTCTGAGGAAATTCGACTTGATCGGTGAATTGCTTAAATACTGGAAAATTGGAATTCTGATTTCAGAATTTATCACAAGAGCATCGGTGCCAAAAGCTTCATTGTAATCGAGTCCTCTTAGGTTTGTTGCAAACTCATTGAAGAACAGATCCGAATTGTCTCTTTCATTGCTGAATTCTAACGGGTCGTTTTGCCCTTGTGAGTCATTTTTTGCAAAAAGCCAATTGTCCATTCCTCCAAGCATGTAAACCTTAGCTGCTGGCCCCATATGCTTACCATACAGAATTCTATTTGCCCAGGTTATTTCCTTGTGGAGTTTTTGATAGTGCCTGAAATCGAAACGAAGGTTACTGAAGTTTCTGCTGGCATCGGAGGTATGGATATGCGTTGTGTACTCGATTAATCCACGTGTCCCTTGATACAGGTTGAACTCTTTTTCCACGGTATTGTCGAAGACTAGTGCTGCACTGGTCCCGATGTAGTCGTGCTTACTGTTTGGCGCGTATCCTGGTGGGAGTTCTCCTTTTACAATTTGATAGTTGAGGTTGTTGAAGGAAGTTGAAGTAATGAAGGGCGAAATTTCTACTCGAAAAGAATGCGTAATTGGAACTGCAGCTGTCAGCTTCGCTCTATTCATTTTATATTTCAATCGCACGTCATCATCTCCGAAGGTGTTCTCGAATAAATAGCTTTTTCGATCAACCCGAAATTTGAAATCCATCCAATACTTCAAGTAATGAAATTCAGCGAAAATGTCGCCTTGCTGTAAACTTGTTTTTAGAAGTGCTCCACCTTTGATCTTGTAGTTCTCCAACACATCGTTAATCTCTACCTCTGTGAAGGCCATGAAATTTCGATAGGGATCCCACAAAAATGAAGTGATGACATTATTGAATGTAAACCTCGGAATGTAAGGTATTGGTCCCACTCTTTCCGTCTCTCTTTGGAAATTGCTGTACTTGGAAAAGAATGACTCTGGCTGAAACTCAACTTCTGCCTCATCCTTGAATACATAGTTATCAGTATCTATCCATTCAGGATTTGTTTCTTCTTCCAATTCTTCCTCAAATTCAAAATTGTCTGCATCAAATTCTGTTCGTACTGGTTCTTCCAATTCCACTACTTCCACAGCAGCGGCTTGTTTTTCTATCACTCGGGAAACTACCATCATGGCATTCTCTCTTCGTCTTCGTGGTGTTTCAGGTGTGAAATTGTTTGAGTACAGATCAATATTTTCGTCGTAAAAGACCTTCTCCTGACCTTTGTCAAGCATGATATAGCTTAGCCTATCAGGGTCGAAATGCAAATCATAGCTTACAATACT
>JBDWQX010000208.1:0-38601 GCA_039986395.1 Cyclobacteriaceae bacterium | reverse complement strand
CTTGATTGTTCCTTTCGGAAACCACAATGCCAACTTTTAGCTTACCAACATTTTTGGATTTGGAAATCTTTACGTCGCTAAGGTTTTTTTCTGAAGATGCCATGCCCGCAAAGAAATGTTATTTCTATGAAAGTCTTCGTTCGAGAACGGAAAACAGAACGTCACTTCGAACCCTTTACGGAGAGAGTTCTCGTCAACTGTATTCAGTGCCGTTTCAAGAGATTTCTCACTTCGTGAAAACTACGTTTCGAAATGACGACTTTCTTTTAAAGCTCAGCTACCGCAGCCTCAAGTCTTGCCTTGTGCTTCTTGGCTTCATGAATCATATCCGATTGTGGGTAGTCATCAATGATCTCATTGTAGGCTGATACTGCTCCAGTCAAATCTCCTCCATTCTCCTTTGCTACTGCCAACTTCTTGAGATATACCGGAGAGAAATACTTGTTTGCCTTATAATCGGAAGCTTGCCTATAGTAGCCTGAAGCATTTGCAAAATCATCTTGCTCCAAATAGGCGTCGCCTATCAACGCGTAAGCTCTTGCTTGAACCAGATAATCAGAACTACTGAATTCTTTAAGGTTTCTGATCGCCCCATCAAAATCTCCAAGTCGGAGATAAGAAGCACCAGCATAGAAGTAGGAAAGGTTCGCCACTTTTGTACCTGGAAACTCGCTGATGATATCCAAAAACCCGTAGCTGTTTCCATCACCGTTCAGAGCAAGCCCCAGACTATCAGCCTCAAAATAGAATTGTGCCTGAAACAATTCCTCTTGAGCCGTATTGTTCTTGTCGGAGATGTAGTAGTTATACCCTGCAATTCCGACCACAACAGCAGCCAAAAATCCTCCAATTGTGAAGACTAAAGTTCTGTTCTTTTTGTTATCTAAAAACTCGTTGGCCTTTTCAACAATTGCATTTGGATCTTCTAGGATCTCTATGCCGTCATCTTTCTTTTTGCCTTTTGCCATTTTATTTAAATGTCTTATTTATCAACTAGTCCACCCCTAAATTATGGAAGGTGAAATTTGAGCACGCAAAGATATATTTATTTATAGAGAGAATGAACGATTTGGCTAAATCTAAGTAGTAATGTATGGATAGTCAGACTCAATGTAGTTGTCGTTGTACGCCTCGGAAGCATCTGGCCATGGCGATTCCTCTGCGAACTTGACCGTTTCCAGCACCCGTTCTTTAATCTCCGTATCAATCGCTTTTAGATCTTCCTCTTTTGCCCATTTGTTTTTGAGAATGGTCTTTTTTACTTGCTCTATCGGGTCTTGTTGCTTGTATTCTTCCAGCTCCTCCTTGGTTCGGTATTTTGCTGGATCAGACATTGAGTGCCCTTTATATCTGTAGGTTCTGAACTCCAAAAATGTTGGCCCGTCTCCTTTCCTTGCTCGGTCAGCTGCTTCCTTAACTGCCAGATGCACGTCTTCAACTTTCATTGCGTCAACAGATTTCGATGGCATGTCGTACGCTTCCGCAAGCGTATCCAAATTTGTAACGTTGGAGGTTCTTTCCACTGAGGTCCCCATCGCATACCCATTGTTTTCGACAACAAAAATCGTTGGCATCTTCATGGTCATTGCCATGTTGAATGTTTCATGCAAAGCTCCCTGTCGCACAGCACCATCTCCCATGGAGCAGATGCAGAGACTTTTGGTTCCTTTGTATTGTTCGGCAAAACCAATTCCTGCACCTAGCGGAATTTGGCCGCCAACGATACCATGCCCTCCCACAAAGTTTACTTCTTTATCGAACATGTGCATAGAGCCTCCTTTTCCTTTCGATACTCCGGTAGCTTTTCCGAAGAGCTCTGCCATCACCCTATTTGGATTCGTACCCAATGCAATTGGATGTGCATGGTCTCTATATGCTGTGATATGCTTATCGTTTTTATCAAGTGCAGACACTGCGCCTGCGGCACAGGCTTCCTGGCCGATATATAGATGGCAAAACCCTTTGATTTTTTGCTGCCCGTATAGTTGTCCGGCCTTCTCTTCAAATCGTCTCATGAGGAGCATCGAACGATACCAATCCACATATTGAGCTTTTGAGAAAGCAGTCTTTTTTGCTGTTGATTTAGCTGCCATGAGCAAATGTTTTATTTATTGGCAATATAGCCTCTATTATTGCTTTGGGGTTGCGAAATTAAATCAAAATCAATGATCCTAAAAAGCCTGAAGCTTACCCATTTTAGGAACCATCTAAATGCCTCCTTCGATTTCCACGAAGGAATCAACTGCGTGGTGGGCAAGAACGGGACAGGTAAAACGAATTTGCTTGATGCGATCTACTATCTATCCTTTACAAAAAGTGCACTTGGATCTTCCGATCGATTGGTGATAAATCATGATCAGAATGCATTCACCATATTCGGGACATATGATGATTTTACGGAAGCATTGCAATTCGAAAAAGGCAAAGCTAAAATCATCAAAATTGATGGAAAGGAGCAAGAGAAACTCCGAGACGTGATCGGAAGGGTTCCCTTGGTGATCGTACTGCCTGATGATACATCGATGATAAAAGAGGGAAGTGAAGAACGTCGCAAATTTTTTGATGGTGCGCTTTGCCAGTTCGATACTGAGTATCTAGAAATGCTCTTGAGTTATAATCGGCTACTGAAGCAGCGAAATTCACTCCTCAAACAGAATGACGGAAAATCGGTAAACTACAAATTAGTTGAGACCTACGATGATCAGCTGATCCCACTTTCAAAAGAAATATCCGCCTGCAGATCTCAAATTGTTAGCTCCTTCTTGCCCTTTCTAGTAAAGAATTACAAAGAACTACACGATGGCAAAGAAACCCCAGGCCTTGCTTTCAAGACACATGTAAGTGCTGATTTTGGAGAAATGTTTAAGGCAAACTTTTCCAAAGATCAAGTAATGCAGCGAACGTTGCTGGGCTGCCATAAAGATGATTTCGAATTCACCCTTGATAGTCAATTGATCAAGAAATTTGGTTCTCAAGGACAACAAAAAACTTTTATCATTTCACTCAAATTGGCACTTTACGATTTCTTAGCTGACAAGACCGATAAAAAGCCGCTCCTGCTACTTGATGACATCTTTGATAAACTGGATGATTCGCGTATCGAATTGCTAGTAAGCTTGCTTCTGGATCAGAAGAGGTTTGGGCAAATCTTCATTACTGACGCGCGGAAAGACAGAAGCTACGAGCTATTTAGTGCGGACAAAGAAGTCAATTTTATAGAACTTACAACATGAGCGAGGATTCAATCAAAAACTTCCGCACAGCATTTAATCAGTTTCTCAAGGAGGAAAATCTTGAGCATACCTTCAAACAAAAACAGTTAATAACCAACTGGGAAAAAGTGATGGGTAAAACAATTGCGTCTCGAACGACTCAAATCTTTTTCAAAAAGAAGACCTTATTTGTCAAGCTAAGTTCTGCTCCTCTCAAACAAGAAATGCAAAACTCAAAGGACAAGTTTCTTGATTTAGTAAGTGAGGAAATTGGGAGGGGTGAAGTGGAAGATGTGCGGTTTCTTTAGATTTTCTGTTAAAAAGTCTGGACATACGCTACCAAATCATCATTCTCGGCAAGCCCCAGTTTTTGTTTCACCCGATACCTACTCAAATTTCGGGAAGTTTTCTTCTCCTTCAGGAGAGCTGAGCCTATTTGCTGTTCCTCCTCCCTTTGGAACAACCCAAATGTCTCCAGCATAAACAAAAGCAATGTGCGTCGCTAAAACATCGGGATGGCACATTCACGCTCTAAACTGAGCGCAGATTTAAAACCAATTCACAAAAAAAACCAAAAATCCTTCACAGGTTGTTTTCCCCACTTTTCTAACTGTTTTTTAATTTCAATTCGACCTTCTGGCGCGGTAACGACTACAAGGATCTGCGGTTCTTTAAGATGAGGAATCTCATCAAAATGTTTCATTCGAATTCCGTACACATCCATACCTATTTTTCTTTCGTTGTCACAAACCCATTCAAAACTATCCTCCTGTTCAAGAATTAGTTTAGCAAGATCTTTCCCGTTTCTTCCTGCGCCCCAAAGTACGAGCGGTCTTGCTTTATCTCGATCGATATTGTAGAAGTATGGCACCTTCAAAGCAAAATAGCGATTGTCCTTATATTCCTCCCACGTTCGGGAGATCCTGTTAGAGCGATCCCGCCAGTGGTGAAGAATTTTGTCAATCCCAACCACAGTGAGGCCCTCTTTGTAAAACCGAAAGCATAAATCATAATCCTCTGGATAAACTTCAGGCTCAAATCCTCCGACAGAATCAAAATCATCTTTATGTATGATCCAACAGTGGGAGGGGATAACACATTCCTGGTAAATCTCTTCATAGTGTGCTCCCTTTGCTGCGACAGCATTGAGCCATTTCTCATATTTTAAAAATCCGTCTCCTACGCTTCCTTCATCAACAAAATGTTCTGTGCCTCCTGCAATTACCGTCCCTTTCCCATACTTCTTCCATTCGTGCACCAAAGTGTCCAATTTATCATGAGGCATACGATCATCTGAATCCATCCGGTTGATCAGTGACCCCTGTACATGTTGATATCCTTCCTTGAGGGCGGGAATCAGTTTATGTCGCTCACTATGAAAAACCCTAATTCTAGCATCCTGTTCTGCATACTCTTTGAGAATTTCGGGTGTCAGGTCTGTCGAATGGTCATTCACAGCAATCAACTCCCAATTCGAATATGTTTGTGCAATAATGGAATCCAGACACTCAGGCAAGTACAGTTCGGTGTCCTTAATTGCCATGATGACTGAAACTAATGGGCTATCCATTCGGCTTCAAATTCCATCCCCAATATTTCTTCCCATAGGTATCAAGCGGAAGGTTTAATACAAATCGAATCCACATCGTAACATCAAACCAAAACACTTTGAAAAATCCGTTCTCGTTAAATCGTCTAGCAGAGGTTTCTATTGGCTTTCTAATCAACTTTAGTCTTCCTTTTGATTTCAATTTCTTACAAAAGAAAGCACTCTCCATAAGTTCCTTTTCGGGAAATCCACCAATTGCCTCAGCGACTGTCTTTCGGCAAAACACTGCCTGGTCTCCGTAGAACAAATGCCCTAGCCTATATCTGATCCTATTCAAAGCTAGGATTACTGATAGCCTCCAATCAGACAGATCGAAAACCAAATCGAAGGCTCCTCCAACAGTACCTCTACTAGAGAGTTTATCCAAAATCATCTCATCAAATCCCTTTGGGAGAATGCTATCAGCATCAAGAAAGATCAAGACATCTGCTTTTGCCTGTGCCATGCCATAGTTCAGGCTTTCGTACTTCTTAAGGGCAAATTCTGGTTTCAAAAATGTTTGGACATTCATTTCCTCAATGGTTTGTAACGTGTGATCTGTGCTACCAGCATCAACTACCAGTACCTCTAAGCAGTTTGGGTTTTGTGCACTTAAAAAAACATTGTCAATGGTTTTTCGAAGGTATTTCTCTTCGTTGAGTGTTGGGATGATCACTGAAATTTTCGGGCTCTGCACGTATTCTACGCCTGACTAATTTCAAATAGATTTCCGTCTGGATCTCTAAAAAATCCCCTGATCTCTGCACCCCAATCAACTGGTGGAGTTAGAAACTCAGCTCCTCTCGCCTTTAGTGCTTCGTAGCTTGCCATGCAGTCCTTTACACGAATAGTGAAGGCATGCGCTACATTGTCAGCATCACTTGTTGGCCGGAAATGGACAGTTGGCTTGTCATCAGAAGGGCCCCCTCCCGTAACAAGTAAAAACCAGTTGTTTAAAAATTGCAGCACACATGAGCTGCCCCCATATTCCCTAAATATTTCAGCCCCCATCACGTCTCGGTAAAACATTTTCGCCTTGTCTATATCAGACACAACCAGAATGTGCGTCAACGCCATGTCCTCGGTTGGAAATTCCTGCTGCATAACTATAAGTCTCCTAAATGTGTGTGTTTAAAATTGTCACTGAATTTCAAGCCATACCCAAAAATTCGATCCATGCTGGCATGCCCAAACAGTATGATTCCTCCAAGCTCCATCATCGGGTTTTCCAAAAACCAACCCAGACAAAGAATTGCTAGCGCGATCCCTTTGTGATGAAAAATGTTGTAAGTAAAAGCTCCCACTTTTGTGCTCACTATATAGCCCAGCATTCCAACGTCAGGAGCCAAAATGAGTACCAGGAAAACCCACCACTGATAGTCGGTCTGGCTAAACAATACTATAGAAAATAGGCACATTAGTAGCTCCTCAATCTTAACGATGTTATTCATTTCGCTTTTTTAGCTACTTGCTAAATCCTTCAACCCCTCCAGCAGCGCATCCATTTCACCAGTATTGTTGTACAAGTTTGGCGTCACCCGAACAACATCCTGATCTTCCAAGTGCCTGATGACGGTGAATATGTTATGTTTTTCAAGGAGTCCGCTTATGACATCCTCTGTCTTCATTCCTTCAATTGCAAAACTGGCGATTGCGCAGCTTCTGGTGGGATCACTTGGTGTGGTAATATTTACCTTCGAAATGCCAGCGGCTTCCTTTGTCCAGTAATTTTGTAGATATCTGAGTCGCTTCTCTTTTAATGGAATTGTAACCATATCGTTGAATTTCTTGGACTCTGGAATAGTCATAACGATTGGAACAGAGAGTGTCCCAAAATGTCCTAATTTCTTGATGTCAGAATCATCCTTTGCACTGTCGCCAAACATCGGTTTCAAATCTTTGATTCGATCCTTCTTCACATACAGAAGTCCCGCTCCGAGCGGATTTCCAAACCATTTGTGAAGGTTCACACCTACAAAATCACAGTTAAGATCATCCAGGTTGTACTCGACCTGGGCAAAACTGTGTGCCGCATCAACGATCACATCAATCCCTCTCGGTTTGAACGTATCTGCAATTTTCCTAACTGGCATGATTTGACCTGTTAGGTGTATCATATGTGTTAGGAGGATACACTTGGTTCTGGGGGTCACCGCAGCTTCGTACTTGCTAATGATCTCCTCATCGTTTTTCGGAAGCAGTGGAACTCGTATCACTTTAATCTTTATTCCCTTTTGCTTTTCCAGCATCTCGAACGCTTCGATCATGCTGTAGTAATCTTGTTTGTGCAAAATCACTTCATCACCAGCCTTAAGGTCCAGTCCATTGATGATGATGTTCATTGCTTCTGTAGCATTACGAGTAATTAGTAACTCTTCATCACTCACACCTGAAAATTCCGCCAGTTGTTTCATGATAGCCTTCAGGTCGGAACCATATTCGGTCCGCAGGTACTTGGATGAAAATTGGTTAAGACGTTCGATGTTTTTGAGATATGCCTTGTAAACGGGAATGGGCTGAACACCAAAGAACCCATTTTCCAAATTGATAAACTCCCTTGAAACATCGTAGTATTCTTTCTTGAATTTTTTCCAAAATGCTTCATCCTTCACCTTGTCAGTGGTAAAAGAATCTTTCCATTCGGACATTGACGGATTGGCGGACACCTTCATTGATAGAAATGGCAAGCTTGCAGCTCCCATCCCAAGGCCCTTAATAAGTTCGCGACGTTTCATGATAGATTGGGTTAAGTCTTAAAATGAATAACATCACTAAAGATACGCTACCTCCTGAACTTCTCTTCCAACACTTTTATTCGGTGTTTAAATATTCCTGTGAGCTGTCGCTTCACAAATAATGTATGCGCCAGTTGTCCAAGTATCCCAAATGGAATTTTGTAGGAGACCTTATCGGTCATGATTAACGATCCCTCTTTCTCTTCAAAATGATGTTCATGGTGCCACATGCTGTACGGACCAAATCGCTGCTCGTCCACAAAAAACTTACCCTCTTCAACATGTGTGATTTCGGTAACCCAGTTCACTTTGATGCCCAGTATAGGCGAGACTTTATAACTAATTATCTGACCCGGGTACATTGCTCCAGGTGATCCAGAGGTGATCCTAAAGCCCATGTGTTTAGGGGTGATCTTTTCAAGGTTTGCGGGCGATGAAAAAAACTCCCAAGCTTCAGGCAACCCAATGGGTAATTCTTGCATTACTGTGAGTGTATAGATGCCAGAGTGCTTTGATATTTGAATCATACAATTTGAACCAAGAGACTCCCAAATTGTTTTTGGTGAAAGGTTATCAATACTTAAATTGCGTCACCTGCAAAACAATACACAGATGAAAAAATTGACGATTGTTATCATTGTCCTTTTAGGACTAGTAGGAGTTTCAGCAGGGCAAACCCAACTAACTGGTCTAACACCATCAAGCAATGATGGTAGTTCGACTCCTCGCGGATTTTTCCCGTTGAATGGAAAAGTTCTTTTTTCCGCATACACGGCAAGTGAAGGGCGAGAACTTTGGTCCGTTGATCAGGGCTCTGCAAATGCGACCATTCTCAAAGATATTTATCCTGGAAATAAAAGTGGACTAAGTGTCCATTCCTCATTTGCCGAATTGAATGGTGAAATGATATTCATTGCAAGTGATGGTGAAAATGACGCTCAGTTATGGTCTACTAACGGCACACCTGAAGGTACTTCCAAGATCTCCAACATTGCCGCGTTGAAGACTTCCAAGCTAACAATTGTAAATGATCTCATTTTCTTCTTAGTTAAATCTGATGATTTTGAACTCCAGGTTTGGAAAAGTGATGGTACAGAGCAGGGAACCAGTATAGTCAAAGAAGGTCTCCCAATATTCAATACTCCCACTTTCGAGGGAGAAGCAAACGGACTATTCTTTTTCACATTTCAAGACGAAGGGAGCAATAACTCAAGGCTTTGGAGGAGTGACGGTACTGCGGTAGGGACTTTTGCAGTCACTAATCCTCTGGACGGAAATGGTGCCGGACAAGGTGGTACAAGCGCTTTTACACAATATGTAGAATTCAATGATGAGCTCTATTTGGTTGTTAGAGGGGGGGAGTTCACATCACCAGCAAGTGTTGGCATTCTTAAAACTGACGGGTCCGTTGCTAACACAGTTTTCGTCAAGGGGGTTCATGATGGAAACACAAATCTGGTTGATTTCGCAGATGTGGTACTTGTTGGAAATAAGCTGTACTTTTCATTTTTTGAAGTCGATTTTAACCGCCTCGCTATCTGGGAATCTGATGGGACCGAAGTAGGGACTGTAAAAATCTATGATACATCAGCAAGTAGCCCTTTCATTCCCTCAAACTTAGTGAGCGACGGCTCTAGTTTGATTTTTACTGGAACTACCACTAGCGGTAAAACTGGCCTTCTAAAGCTCGATCTGACAACTCTTAATCAACAAGAGATTAAAGAGTTAAACGACGATACTCCGTCCAGTTTTTTCTTTAGCCTCGATGCAAACAAGCTGACAGAGCTTTCAGGCAGTGTTTTCGTTGAAATAGCAAATTCTGGAGATCGCTGGTTCTCCGATCTGACTTCTTTGAATACCCAGATGGTGCCGATGCTCAATGGTGCCCGAAACCTGACTCTCATTACGGATAAGATCTACTTCTCGGCCTTTAACCAGGCCTCCGGGACTGAATTATGGAATTCAAACGTCGACCTGAGCACGGCAAGCGAACTTTCGAATATCAATACTTCAGGCATCGGTTTTACAGGCGGGTCTTCTTCAAGCTACCATCCTCTCGGGGAGGATTTAATCTTCACCGGATTTGATACTGAACATGGGTCCGAACTATGGAAATACAATGCTTCAACTGGACAGGCATCGCTACTGAAGGATATCAATGAAGGGGTTTCTTCGTCAACTCCAAGGACATTTGTGTCAGTAAACAGCGTTTTATATTTTGTGGCTTTCTCCCCCGAAACTGGAAGAGAATTCTGGAAAACAGATGGAACAGCAGAAGGGACTGTGCTTGTCTCAGATTTCACTCCAGGCTCTGGTTCTTCAAGTATTGGAAGTCAAATTGTACACCAAGGGACTCTGTATTTTGAAATGTACTCAAATGATCTTTATCATCTTTCAAAGATCCAAGGAAGTAGCATCGAACTCATTACGGATTTTGGGAAGAATCAGTATAATTCTCCTTATAGTATGAAGGAGATAATTTCTACTGAAACTGATTTGTTTATGGTTATCGAAGGAGCGGGTGATGATCTATGGGTGAGCGATGGAACCTCTGTTGGAACAAAAAAGATCAAAGATCTTGGCAGCATTGACAATCTTATAACTGTAAATCAACAGTTGTACTTTGGGGCAACAGAAGATTTTACGCAGCCTCTCCAGCTTTGGACTAGTAATGGCACAACCTCTGGAACCAGTCTAATCAAAGACGTGGGGGTTAATTTTTCATCCCTCACAAATTTTAATGAAAGTCTACTGTTTTCTGTGGAAACCACAGAAGCCGGGAGAGAGTTGTGGATATCCGATGGAACTGCAGATGGAACTGCCTTGCTCAAAGACATAAACCCCGGAACCAATGGGTCAATTGGAACTACGGATTATCTACAATTAAATGGGCTTTTGTACTTTGCAGCAAATGATGGCATGAATGGAACAGAGCTGTGGAAGACTGATGGAACATCAAACGGAACAGAGTTAGCACTAGACATAAACCCAGGCAGCACCGGCTCTTTTCCTGGGAATTTTATTTCAGTCAACAACTCCATCTTCATGAGTGCATACAGATCGGAGTCAGGAAGTGAATTATGGAATTTTGATACCAACGCTGGTACGCTCGGTAAAATAGATGTTCTCCCAGGTCAAGAAGGGTCCTCTCCAAACAATCTGTTCCAAGCAAAAGGCAATCTGTTCTTTGAAGCAGGAACTCAGGCTTCGGGCAGGCAACTTTGGAGTTACACACTTGAAGATTTCATTCCGACCGGAGTTAGCGAACTCAATCTTCCAAATGTCAATGTATATCCAAATCCAGCCACTTCAAACATTGGCTTTGATGGTTCAGGTCTTTACACATACTCAGTTTTCAATATCAACGGCAAACTAGTACGATCAACAAAGCATGCTCAGGAAAGAGTATTTATTGAAGATCTTCCAATGGGCGTGTATTTCCTCCTTGGTGAAACCGAAAACATGAGGTTAATTGAAAAATTTGTAAAGAAATAGCTCCTTCGGAGAGCTTCTAACAAAATCCTCCAAGCTTCAGGCAACCCAATGGGTAATTCTTGCATTACTGTGAGTGTATAGATGCCAGAGTGCTTTGATATTTGAATCTGACTTATGAACACAATTGGTATCTAAATTGTTAAAAAATCATAACAGGGCAATGAGCCTGTAGTTTGTTGAAGGATATTTGAAAACTGTGAAGAATCTTTGCATCACCTTGTTTTTGCTCTGTTCGCTAGCTTGTGTCTCTCAGCGACGATACATGTATGGTGTCGTGAAGGACAGCGTGACAAAGGAGGAAATCCTCGGTGCTCACGTCAGAAATCTCTCCTCTAAAAAACTAGCAATCGCCGACGAATACGCTCAGTTCCGAATTCCAGCGCAAGTTGGGGACACACTTATGTTCTCCCATGTAGGATTTCAAGTCCTTGGTTGGGTGGTAGAGAAAGCCTGGTTTGAGGATCAACAAGAATTCCTTCTTCCAATCGATACGGTTCATCTGGAGGAGGTCGTGATTGGCGAGTTTCCTGAGTATTCACGGTTCAAGCAAATGATCGTAGATGCGGACGTTGAGGATACTTCCTTTTGGTATCACGGCGTACCGCAAACGGTAATGCAGGAGCATAATGTTTTGGAGAAAAAGGACATTAATAACCCGATCTATATTGCTACTCACCCGATTTCATTTCTCCATAATTCGTTTAGCAAAAAAGCAAAGGAGCAAAGGAAGATGCAGCAAATCAATAAGAATCAGCATCTTATAACACAGTCCAGAAAAAAATTCACCAGAGAGTGGGTGGGAGAAATGACGCAGCTAAAAGGTGATAAACTGACTGATTTTATTGCCTTCTGCAAGTTTACTCCCAAGTATCTGGCAGAGACCGAATTGTTTTTTATTCATGAAAAAATGATGGCCTTGTTGGACAACTTCATGCAAGAACACGCCGAAGGCTAGTCCTTCAAATATGCTTCCACTCTATTTTCCACATTCTCCCGAATATTTCTATAAAAAAGATTGTAGTCTACAATGTGATACCGATCCCAATTGATAAAAATATTGCCGAAAAATTTTGGCTTATTAACCCAAAGCATTCCGTCTTTGTTTTGAGCATCCGATAACCCCGGTCTAATCTTCTTATAGTTCTTTAGCACCCCGCCCAGATTTGCTCCCCACGAAACGTACGTGCTGTCTCTTTTCCAACTCAAGGGGTTAACGCTAACACCTGCGTCGTACCAAAAGTCGTGATTTGGTGGATAGTAGCCCTGCTTGTAGGTATTCCAGCTTAGCCAGCAACCAGTCTCATTTTCGTCTTCACATATTGGAATCAACTTAAACGTATCATCGCGAAGCGGCATTCCCACTAGGTAGGCTGCTACCAATTGGTCCATCAACTCTTTTCCCTCAAAGAATTCCTTTAGCAAACTCTCTGCATGAGTGGTGCCCTGGCTATGTGAGGCAATAATGATTGGTCGTCCATCATTGTAATTTTCCAAATAGTATATGAACGCCTCCCTTACATCTTGATAAGCAAATTTCAGCGCATTCAGTTTTAGCTCAAGATCTAAAAAATAGATCCCAATATGCGCCTGACGATAGAGCGGTGAGTAAACTCTTGCCGAGGAGTTGAAAACGGTGGCTTGGTTCTTAATCGTCGACTCAGCAATTTTCTTGTTTAGTTTTTCATCATCCACATCGGCAATCCAAGGGTGGTCGGGATGTTGCTTTTTTGTATAAATGGTGGGATAAACGAAAAAAACATCAACGTCTGCCGTCTCCTGATACTCTATCAGCTCTCCTTTGCCTGGAACTAAATCGGCTGCATCCTCCTGATCAGGATGCGCAATCCAATATTTCATTTGTGAATAGTCCGGAGCTGCGGGGACTTTGTCTAAATCATCTACCGTGTACTTTGATTTGAATTTTCGATCACCTTGGGCAGCAAGAAGTCCAGGAACAAGTAGCAGTAAGAGCAAGAGTCTATTCATGATGGTTAAGATAAATCAAATCTTAATTCACACTAACTTTGAACAAAAAACCGAACCAGATGAAAAAATTAACCTACTCCCTTTTGAGCATGCTTCTAATTGCAGCATGCTCTGCTCCTACTAAAGAAAAAGCTGCTGAGGAGACTGTCGCCACTCCTGTAGGAGACGTGCAATACTCCACGGACTCCACAAATATGAAAGGCTATTTTGCCTTAGACCAAAGCAATACCACGAAAAGGCCGGGCATTCTTGTCGTACACGAATGGTGGGGACACAACGACTATGCGAGAGAACGCGCAGACATGTTGGCAGATTTAGGATATGTTGCCTTTGCAATGGACATGTATGGGGAAGGAAAAATTGCGGAACATCCTGACGATGCTGGAAAATTCACTCAAGAAGTAATGAGCAACATCGATGAAGCTAAGGCTCGTTTCGAAAGTGCACTGAATACCTTGAAAGCTCACCCGAATGTTGATCCTGAAAAAATTGGTGCTATCGGGTATTGCTTTGGAGGTTCCGTTGTCCTTAGTATGGCGAATGCAGGGTTTGACCTTGATGCCGTTGCTGCGTTCCATGCAGGGCTTGGATTGCCTATCCAACCTGAGACTGGAGCTGTAAAGACGAGAGTATTAGTGGCAAATGGCGCTGACGATCCATTTATCCCTGAGCAGCAAGTAGAGGATTTCAAGAGAGTGATGGATGCCGCCGGAGTTGACTATAAGTACATCGCCTACCCAGGTGCTGTGCATTCTTTTACGAGCAAATACGCGGATGAGATGGGAGCAAAATTCAATATGCCACTAGCCTACCAGCCAGAAGCAGACAGTGCAAGTTGGGCTGAGATGCAGGCATTGTTCAAAGCCACTTTTTAAAACTGTAAATACGAAAGCCCCGAATTGGGGCTTTCATTCTTTGACAGAAGAGTTAATTACTGTCGATCACATTAGTTTTCTCGTCGCCAGACGTGGATATTCCCTTCGTCATCCACCATTATTTTTTTGTACTCAACAGGAACCACGACATTGAAGTCTCTATCCACAACTCCCAGGTTCCATGTCTTCTTACTTTTGATCACAGCATATTGGTTCACAAAAGGACTAACCCAAAATCGTTTGACTGGGCCTTCAGTTCCCACATGAATTCCTTTTGATTGAAAGTGGTCGCTCAGTTCATGAAAATTTTTGCTAAGATCATTAAGTGCCACTGGCACAGTCTCTTTTCCATCTGAGTTTAGAAATCCAAACTTTCCATCTTTCTCTACAAGTGCCCAATTTGCATTCTCTCTATCAAACCTGCTGATCCTATCATATTTCGCTGGCACTACTTCCTTACCAGTCTTATCTATGAATCCATACATTCCAGATTTCTGAACAAGTGCCAAATGGCTAGGCCCTTTCGTTCCAAAATCATAAATTTTAGAATACTGCACCGGAACGACCTCTACCCCAACGCGATCAATGAACCCATACAATCCATCACTGCCGACCTTCGCCCAGTACCTAGTGATGCTTCCGAAGCTAGAAACGTATGTATATTTCGGAGCAATCACTTCCTTTCCGCTTTTATCAATAAAGCCTATTTGTCCATTACTTTCTACTTTGGCCCAGCCCGATCCAATGGATCCAAAGCTGTGAATCCGATCATATTTTACTTCTACCACTTCTTTCCCTTCCCGATCCAGAAATCCATAGAGGCCATCACGTTCGATCAAAGCCCAATTGGGCCTAAAGCCTCCGTAATCTCCAATTCTATTGTAGATTGATGGAACCATTGTTTTCCCTGCTCTATCAATAAACCCTAAGAGCCCATTCTTCTCAACTAGCGCCCAGTTGATCTTCTTCGTGCCGAAATCATGTATCCGTGTATATTCTGGTTTTACAACAAACGCGCCTTCTCTATTAATGAACCCCGAAAGACCATCCTTTTTTACAAGTGCAACATTGGGACTATACTCACCGAAGGAATAGATTTTTTCCATCGAAGGCGGAATAATTTCTTTCCCGTCTCGGTCAATGAATCCGTACAGATTGTTCTTTCTGACCAATGCCCAGGAAGAATGGCCCTGGTCTCCATAGTCCGAGATGTAATCGTACTTTGCCTCATTTACTGGTTGGGCAAAAGAGGGAATTAGGATAAGGTAAATTATAGCTGCCTGAAATGATCTCATTTTCTCGTAATCTTCTACAGGGCAAAGACAGAAGGATCACCAAATAGTTTCCAGCAATTAAGAAATCCTGAAAATCAGGAACTAGCCAACAACTACTTTATTAGCTGCCGCAGCCTACGCATTCAATCTCCGAATTCATCGGGCGGGTTCCCTTTAGTTTCATTCTTAGATTGTGAATTTTATCTTTCAGGTCCATGTCGGTAAACATGTCCCCAGTCAATTGAGCTTCTAATGAATCTATTTCGGATTGAATGTTTACAGTTGTCATAGGATAAGTTGTTACGGGTCTAAGGTAAATGTTATTTCTGAAAAAAAATAACTGAAATGTCCGCTTTTCTACTTCTCCTTCCTGAGTGGAATCCTCCACATCACGTAGTAATCAAAAGAAGTGGCGTTTTCTCTTTTGGTATTTCCAAAGCCGGGAATGTCAAATGCTTGCAAGGTGTCCTCTCCAGAAACTTTCCTTGAAAACTTCCACCTCAACGTAAATCCAGTATACAGCTGGGAAACAATTTTTCCTCTCAAGGTAAAATTAAGTTCGAACCATCGAGCTTTCAGATTTGCATTCGACAAGTCAATTTGTTGGTCTCCAAATCCGTTATCAAGTGAGTAGGTCAATTGATCCTCGAAACCAGCACGGGCATATCGCAGCCCCAAAGCAAGTACGTTTCCCTTGCCTGGATTTTGCACAAAGTTCCGATCCACTCCTAAGCGGAAGAAAGAGCCCTTGTTTTCGTAGGTATATCCCCCAGAGCGTTCGTTCTTTTCTGTGCCAAAGTCGAAAACGTAGTTCCAGCCATTTACTCCAAGGGCCGCCTCCCCTTCATACGTATCTTTTCCAGATCCCAATAATGTCCTTCCAGGCCTGACCAGATTTACTCCCAGTTTGAGATCATGAATTCCGAGCTTAGGACGCTTGATTCCCTGCCCTCCATTTTGAGAAAATGAAAACAAGGAAAAAACCAGAGTCAATATGCTAAAAGTATACTTCAATATTTGTTGTCAACTGACGGTTAGTAACGGTCCCGATAATTGCTGTAGAATCAAAGGAGGTACTCAACGTATCCAATCCACTAAAAAACAAAGAGGGGTCGCAGTCTGGATCAAAAAGTGAAAAATTTGCGTCGTATCTCACTTGTAGTGAATAGTCGTTAGTATCTGAATCAAACAGAAACAAACCCGCAGTATCCTGCGGGTCGAGTGGAAGTCCTATAGCTAACGAATCCGTGCTTAACCCAAAGAGGCTAGCGTTTCCAGTGGCAGACACCCGAAACCCCACCTTCTTGCTTTCCTTCGTTTCAATGTCGAAGAAAGTCACAATCATGAATGAGGTATTCGAATCGCTGGTGCAATTATCTATGTCGCTACAACCAAGGAGCGTGCATACTGACATTATGGCTAATAATTTCTTCGACATTAAGCGGCAAAAATACATATACAGTCCCTTCTTATTTCCATTAGCTTTGCATCGCCCACGCAATGGGGATTAATTAAAAAAGTCGCACTTGCAAAACCTCTTCCTTTGAGTCCACATGAAGACCAAAACACTAAAAAAAGATAAAGTCAACATCGTAACGCTCGGTTGTTCCAAAAACCTTGTCGACTCTGAGGTAATGCTTACTCAGCTGAGAGGAAACAAGATTGATGCCACGCACGAAGCTGAGAAAGATGATGCCAACATTGTTATTGTAAATACATGCGGCTTTATCGACAACGCTAAGCAAGAGTCAATCGATACGATTCTAAGATATGTGGATGCAAAGCAAGAAGGCCTAGTGGACAAAGTCTATGTATCAGGTTGCCTGTCTCAGCGCTATCGCGATGATCTTCAAGAAGAGATTCCAGATGTGGATGCATGGTTCGGAACCATGGAGCTTCCATTGCTATTGAAAAAATTCAAAGCTGACTACAAGAAGGAGTTGCTTGGTGAGCGGATCATTACCACAAATCAGCATTACGCTTATTTGAAAATCTCAGAGGGATGTGATCGTCCGTGTAGTTTTTGCGCCATTCCTCTGATGCGGGGTAAGCATGTTTCTAAGCCAATGGAACAAGTAGTCATTGAGGCGGAATCTCTGGTTAAAAATGGCACCAAGGAAATTCTACTTATTGCTCAGGATTCGACCTACTATGGACTTGATATTTATAAAAAGAGAAATCTGGCCGAACTCCTAGATAGACTATCAGACGTTGATGGATTGGAATGGATCAGGCTACACTATGCGTTTCCAACAGGATTTCCTGAGGACGTTCTGGATATGATGGCTGCAAAATCAAATATTTGCAATTACCTGGACATTCCTCTTCAACATGCCTCCTCCAACATGCTTAAGCTTATGCGAAGAGGAACAACAAGAGAAAAGACAGAGGCGCTACTTGACAAGATGAGATCAAAGGTGCCCGATATTGCGATTCGAACAACACTGATTGCGGGGCATCCACAAGAAACCCAAGAGGATTTCGAAGAGATGGTTGACTTTGTAGAAAAGAATAGGTTCGAACGTCTGGGGATCTTTACCTACTCACATGAGGAAAACACCCACTCATATAGTTTTGATGATGATGTACCTGAAGAAACCAAACAAGAACGGGCAAATGCCGTAATGGAAGTGCAAGAGGAAATTTCCATGAGCATCAACGAAAACAAAGTAGGAAAAACGTTCAAGGTGTTAGTTGATCGTGTGGAGGCTGGAAATTTCATAGGTAGAACAGAACACGACTCCCCTGAGGTAGATAATGAAGTCATCATTTCAGCTGACGATTCCTACCTTCGAATTGGAGACTTCGCCCAGGTGAAAATTACCGAAGCTACCGCATTCGATTTGTACGGTGAACCAATTCATAATTAATCCACTTTAGTCCTAGTGCAAAAAGAAAATATCCCTTTAGACGAAACTGACTGTTTTAGCTCACTCTTTATTGATTACATCAATCAAAAACCTGAACTAAAACCATATTACACAGATTTCCCCTCCATTGAGAATTTTCAATCCGTCATCGACAACCGAAATTTTGCTAAAACCAGTCGAACAGTTTTAGTTCAGGCACTCGAAAACCAGTATGATGGTGTTAGCGTCTCTGCAAGAGTGACAGAAAACATTAAAAGCCTGGGTCTGGAAAATACGTTTACGGTGACTACTGGTCATCAGCTTAACATCTTTACTGGACCACTCTATTTTATCTACAAGATTGTTACCGTCATCAATGCGTGTAAGGACCTTAAGAAAAAATATCCCAAGCAAAACTTTGTGCCAGTCTACTGGATGGCATCTGAGGACCATGATTTTGATGAGATCAATCATTTCTATTTTGATCAAAAGAAATACCAGTGGAACACAGACCAAAAAGGTGCGGTTGGGAAATTCACACTTACTGGAATTGAAGAGATACTAAATCAGCTACCAGACGGAATCGATTTTTTCAAAGAAGCTTACGCCAAAGAAACCTTGGCTGAAGCAGGAAGACATTATGTGAACCACCTCTTTGGTGAGGAAGGAATTGTTGTCGTTGATGCTGACGACAAAAGTTTAAAGAACTTGTTTACTCCAGTTGTTGAGGATGACCTTTTCAATCATTCTGCGCAAAAAGCCTCAGCAAAAGACACAGAGAGTATCCAATCTCTTGGTTATAAGACGCAAGTGTTCGCAAGAGAAATTAACTTTTTCTATCTGGCCGACAATGTTCGAGAACGCATAGAGAAGGATGGTAATGATTTCCGTGTTGTTGACTCTGACATCAAATTTTCAGAGGTAGAGATTAGGCAATTACTGAAAGATCATCCTGAGAAATTCAGTCCAAATGTCATTCTTCGACCACTGTACCAGGAAACAATACTTCCAAATCTAGCATATGTGGGTGGCCCATCAGAAGCGGTGTACTGGTTGCAATTGAAATCAGTATTCACTCATTTCAAAACACCATTCCCATTGTTGATGCCACGTAATTTCGCACTTTTTATTTCCAAGGATGATGCTAGAAAATGGAAAAAAACGGGCCTTTCTACCTCTGAATTATTCCTTAGCAAGGATCAGGCTTTTGGAAAATGGGTGAAGTCTAATTCCACCCAGGACCTCAGCTACGCTACTGAATTAATTCAGATTAGATCGCTCTATCGGGAACTTGGAGAGAAAGCATCCGTGGTGGATCCAACACTCAAGCAGCATTTGGAAGCACTGAACGCGACAGCTGAGAAAAAACTAGAAAAGGCAGAAAAGAAACTGCTTAGAGCCGAGAAAAGAAAACACACCAACAGTCAAGATCAGATCAGTGCAGTGAAAGACGTCCTATTTCCTGGCGGCAGTTTGCAGGAACGTCATGACAACTTTCTAAACTTCTACTTAGACAACCCGCAATTCATCCAAACACTTTTAGATACTTTTGATGCTTTCAATTACAGCATGTATCTATTGTTTGATGAAAATAACTAAACCCACCTTACTTGTTGACAAAGAAAAATGTCTTGAGAACATTCGCCGAATGGCCATCAAGGCCAAGGCGGCGAATGCCTATCTGAGGCCCCATTTCAAGACACACCACTCCGCGGAAATTGGGGAGTGGTTTAGAGAATTTGGTGTAGACAAATGCACAGCAAGCTCCGTAGAGATGGCTGGCTACTTTGCCAAAGCAGGTTGGGACGATATCACCATTGCCTTTCCTTACAACTCCCTTGAGTCGGAAGACATTTCAGAGATTGCGAAAACGACAGCTCTAAATATTCTTATTGAATCTGAAGAAAGCTTACACCTTGCAAATACGTTAATTCAAAATCCAGTTGGTTACTTTCTTAAAATTGACATTGGAACGCATAGGACAGGCATAGATCCTGAAAAGCTTTCGCTAATCAAACGCCTTGTGCAGTCCTCAACTGACAAAGTCAAGTTTCAAGGATTCTTAGGACATGCCGGACACACCTATTATTCTCCCAAAGCCGAGATACCCTCAATCTTTACAAACTCGGTCGACATTCTCAACAAATTAAAAGCACAATTTGGTGGTGTCATCAGCTACGGTGACACGCCATCCTGTAGTATGATTGATGACCTCTCAGGAATCGATGAAATCCGAGCAGGCAACTTCGTTTTTTATGACTGGATGCAAAAAGAGATAGGCTCTTGCGACATTGACGATATCAGTGTTTGTTTGGCAAGTCCGGTGGTGGCAATTCATGAGGAACGCGAAGAGGTAGTGGTTTTTGGTGGAGGAGTGCACCTCTCAAAAGAGGGACTCGAAGAAAACGGAGCAAAGTGCTTTGGGAAAGCCGTTCGGTTGAAAACAAACGGGTGGGGGTCACAGGTTGTTGGAAATGTTCGAAAAATCTCCCAGGAGCACGGTGTCGTTCAGGTTCCTGCGGCCGAAATATCCAAACTCAAGCTGGGAGATTTATTGGGAATCCTGCCTATCCATTCGTGTATGGCAGCAGATTTGCAAGGCCACTACTTCTCAACTGGTGGTGAAAAAATTCTCAAGATCATAAAGGACTAGACCGTATGAAGAAATTTCTTTTTTTAGCTGCCCTCACTTTAGCGATTACCAGCAAAGGCCAATCCGAACTAAGCTACGACAGTTTGGATACCATGATCGGACAAATGATCATGATCGGTATTGGTGATTTTTCAAAGCCAGATTCCAACGAATCCATCTTCAATGAAATAAAGCAAGGAAAGGTTGGCGGTGTAGTGCTGTATGAGAAGAATCTTTCAACAAGAAACACGAGAGCAACTCTTGCTAAGCTCACTGGAAAGCTTCAAAAAGAGGCGGAAATTCCACTATTCATCGGTATAGACGAAGAAGGCGGTCGAGTTACCCGACTAAAGGAGAAATACGGCTTTCCAAAAAACATTTCCGCCCAGGAACTTGGAGAAATGAACAACCTCGATACCACGCGCTTTTATGCCAATCAAATCGCGACCTTGCTAGACAGCTTTGGGATAAATATGAACTATGCTCCCGTTGTTGACGTCAACACTAATCTTGAGAACCCAGTGATAGGTAAACTCAAAAGGAGCTATTCAGCGGACTACTTGGAAGTGATCGATCAAGCCAAAGAGGTAATCAGTGAACACAACTTGAAAAACGTGGTCCCAGTATTGAAACATTTTCCAGGTCATGGAAGCAGCAAAAATGATACGCACCTTGGATTAGCCGACGTTACAGAGACCTGGCAGTTTGAAGAACTCTATCCGTACAAAGCCTTAATTGACAGTGGTGGAGTAACAGCCATCATGACTGCTCATATTGTAAATAAGTCGTTGGATCAAACGAAAATACCTGCAACACTTTCGAAACGTGTAGTGACTGGCATGTTGCGAGAATTTCTTGGTTTTGAGGGGGTGATTGTTTCTGACGATATGCAGATGGGAGCCATCAAGAACGAATACGGTATTAAAGAGGCTGTGCGAATGTCTATTGATGCAGGCGTTGATATCCTGATGTTTGCCAACAATGTGAAAGACTATGACATGGTCACCTCCTCGGATGTCCATTCGCTAATAAAGGGTATGGTCGAGGAAGGTGTTATTTCGAGAGAGAGGGTTTTTGAGTCCTACTTAAGAATAATGAATTTGAAAAAGGAGTTTGAGTTACTGAATGAAGGATATCACAAAGCATTAAAGAATAAACTCAAGGCACATCACTAGCATTCGTCATAAAAAAGTTGTTTTTACTATCTTCACCGTTTCATGATCCAATACAATCCAAAATCGTGGTTTTCATTAATCTTTGACGTCTACAGTAGATACGTCATTCGATTACTTTTTCCACTAATCTTATTTGCCGCTGTTCTCACAGCCTTTCTCTGTTTTTTATTTATTGATGTCCTCGACATTGTGATTACAGATACAAAGGCTTTTCACTCCATATTGGGGGTGATCCTTGGTCTATTCCTTGTACTTCGAACAAATACTGCCTATGATCGATGGTGGGAAGGTCGGAAGCTATGGGGGCAACTGGTCAATGATTCGAGACAATTGTCTATTAAACTGGCAACTTTTCTCCCAAAAGAGCTCGCTGAAGACCGCACCTTCTTTCGTAAGATGATTCCCAACTTAGTCTTTTCCATGAAAGAGCATCTTCGAGATAGCATTCTTGTTGGCGAGATGGACTTCATTGATGAAACGGTGAAGGAAAAGATTATCAACAGCAAACACAGACCAAACATTATCAACAAGATCTTGATGGAACGGGTGTTCGCACTCCACAAGAGCGGAGTCCTCACAAATGAGCAATTAATAATACTTGATAAGGAATTAAAGGGCTTCACCGACATTATTGGCGCATGCGAAAGAATAAAGTCTACGCCGATTCCCTACTCTTACAGCATGTTCATTAAGAAATTCCTGTTCATCTATTCTATCACCCTGCCGATGACCTTTATAGGAGAGTTTGGATACTGGTCTATCGTCCTTGTGGTTATGGCCTTTTACTTCTTGATGAGCGTCGAGCTTATTTCGGAGGAAATCGAAGATCCATTTGGAAGGGATGTAAATGACCTGCCGCTGGATGAAATTAGTGTGAAGATCAAGAAGAATATCATAGAAATATTCCATCTATAGTTATCTTGGTTGTCCGAAATCGAAAAAATAACGTCAAATTATAATTACACTATGAAACTTAACCGTATCAAAACCAGCGTTTTAGCATTGGTTGTGCTCTTTCTTTATTCCTGCGGAGGTGGTGGAGAAAAAGCTGCTGACTCAAATGCAGGAGCAGAATTTGAATCCGCCAAAGCTCAAGTTGCTGCGGATGTTAAAAAAGTTATTCAGGATCTTCCTCCTCCATCAGAGGTTCCGTATCTTTTAATTGCAGCGGGTGCTGACTTTGATCCTTCATTAGTTAACTCCACTGACAATGTCCAATCTTACCAAAGCGACGTTGACAAAGCGGCATTAAATCTAGGAGTATACGCCTCGGACATAGGATATCTTTCCTCATACGAGAAATCTGAAGAAGCCCTCAACTACATGGGCGAATGTCAAAAACTAGCCTCACCTGTCGGGATTGCTGATGCAATTGACTATGGCATGGTCTCTCGGTTCGAAAGCAACATGGAAAACAAAGATTCCCTTACCAGTATTATCAATGAGGTAATGGAAAAATCCGGTGAGCGACTTTCCGAATTGGATCAGCTAAACAGCGCTGCACTTCTTCTTGCCGGTAGCTGGATTGAAGGAATGTATATTTCTACCATGATTGTTAACAATTATCCCGCAGACGGATTGTCAGAAGAGGATGTAAACCTTATTCTTGAACCACTAGTTCAAGTGGTCCTCAAGCAAAAGAAATCATTGACCGATTTGATGGAAGTAATGAAAGATGTTCCTCAGAGCCAAGGAGTGAAAACAACTATGGCTGACTTAGAAAAGGTAAAACCCATCTATGACGGAGAGCTTGCAGAAGTCGAAAAGAATATTTCTGAAAATACAGGAGGTTTCACACTATCTACCAGTGTGTTAAACAACATGGCTACTGAAGTAGGGAGAATTAGAAGCTCCATCGTACAGTAGATTTCTTTAAAACAACAATAGAAAGTCGCCAATCAGATCGTTGGCGACTTTTTTATTGTACAGCCATGTCAAAAGCATTTTGACCTAAAAGCTTAATGCTTATCTTTAGTTTTCCAACCTAACCAACCACTCTTAATGAGCGAAAAGCTACTAAAAGCAATCATTCAACTTCTTGTAATTGTCGCAAAAGAAGAAGGCGTAGTAGAGGAAGCTGAGAAAGCGAGCGTACGTGACTTTCTACAAGAAAATGTCAGCCGAGAAGACTATGCTAGTTACCTACGTGTTCTTGATCAGTACATTGAAGAGATCAGCACTGGTACAGATGACAAGGGTGAAATTCAGAAGCTTGCCAACGACATAAACAAGGCCCTTACCCGTCCACAAAAATTGGTTATCATGGTTCGCTCCATGGAACTGATCATGGCAGATCAGAAGATTACAGATCGGGAGAAAGAGCTCCTGTACTTTCTAGGCGAGTGTTTCTTCTTTGATAAGTCAGTTGTTGATGGAATCAAGACCTTTGTAACCGCCAAGGTAAAAGAAGACTATTCAAGCGAGTACAGTATCGTCGTAAGTACCGAAGATCTGAACCAAAAATCGGATCTTAAACACATCAAACTTGAGAACCTGCGTGGGCACATTGCTTTTTTCAGAGTTCCTGGAATCGAAATCTACTTCTTCAAATATGCTGGCGGTGAGCTTCTGACACTGGATGGACTACTTATTTCTCCAGGAAAAATAAAGATTTTGCCAAATGGGAGTTCTGTCAAAGGCAAGAGGACAGACCGACTTTACTTTAGCGACATTCTCACTGCATACCGAGAAGAAGTTAATGAAACCAAGATTTCCTTTGCGGCAGAGGGCATCAGCTATGAGTTTAGGAATGGGAAGAAGGGCTTGGTGGATGTCAATATTTCCGAATCCTCTGGCAAACTCTTCGGCCTTATGGGAGGAAGTGGTGCTGGAAAATCCACTTTACTTAATGTCCTGAATGGCACATCGAAACCGTCTGCAGGTGCAGTGCGGATAAATGGGGTAGACATCTACAAGAACCCCAAGCAAGTAGAAGGGGTTATCGGTTTTGTGCCTCAGGACGACCTACTGATTGAAGACCTTACGGTCTTCCAGAACTTATATTTTGCAGCTAAGCTATGTTTTTCAAGAGCTGCCAAATCTGAACTTGGAGCGTTGGTTGACAAGACAATTGATTCTCTTGGGTTAACCGAAGCAAAAGACCTGAAAGTGGGAAATCCACTACAGAAAACCATTAGCGGAGGTCAGAGAAAACGCCTGAATATTGGGCTTGAGTTACTTCGTGAGCCTTCTGTGTTGTTCGTGGATGAACCAACAAGTGGTTTGTCGTCCAGGGATTCTGAAAACATCATGGATCTTCTGAAGGAATTGTCCCTACGAGGAAAAATGGTATTTGTCGTAATTCACCAACCTTCATCCGACATTTTCAAAATGTTTGATAAGTTGGTCATTCTAGACATAGGTGGACATCAAATCTACTATGGTAATCCTGTGGAGTCGGTTACCTACTTTAAGAAAATTGTTGACATGATCGACAAGGAGCAGGGTGCCTGTATCGAATGTGGGAATGTTAATCCAGAACAGATTTTCAACATCATCGAAACCAAAGTGGTCGATGAATATGGAAAGGTCACAAACAAAAGAAAATATAGCCCTGAGCAGTGGCACGAGCATTTCCAGGCTGGCACAGTTGTCCCGAAAGAGAAAGAAGAAAGTGAAAAGCCAGAACAAAACCTTTCAATCCCAAGTAGAGTAAAGCAAGCCAAGATATTCTTGACCCGAGATCTACTTTCAAAAGTCAGCAACCGACAGTACATGATAATCAATGTGTTGGAGGCTCCAGTCTTAGCATTTCTCTTGGCGATCATCACCAAATATTCTTCGTCCGGATCCGGCTATACCTTTTACGGAAATGAAAACATTCCAGTCTTCTTCTTCATGAGCATTATCGTTGCCCTGTTCATGGGTCTGACGGTAAGTGCCGAGGAGATCATTAAAGATCGAAGAATACTAAAACGTGAAACCTTCTTGCACCTTAGTAGGTTTAGCTATCTCTCATCTAAAACATTAATTCTCTTTGCGCTCTCCGCACTTCAGACGTTGCTGTTCATCCTAGTTGGCTCACTTATTCTCGAAATCCAAGGGATGACCATGTCTTACTGGCTTATTCTTTTTTCGGTCTCTTGCTTCGCAAATATCCTTGGCCTCAATATTTCGTCCGGATTTAATTCGGTGATCACAATCTACATTTTAATTCCGCTTCTGATAATTCCTCAGCTGATTCTGAGCGGAGTTGTTGTCGATTTTGACAAGCTTAACAATACCTTTTCCAACGAAAAAAAGGTCCCGTTAATTGGTGAGCTAATGGCATCTCGATGGGCATACGAGGCAATAGCCGTCACACAGTTTAAAGACAATCCCCACAACGCTCAGTTCTATGAGCTGGATCGTGTCATTGCTCAAAACACCTACAAGTCGATCTACTACATCAAGTTCTTGCAGGACAATCTCACTTGGTGTGAAAAGAATCAAGACAATCCTCTTTTTGATCAAAAAATAGAATTAATCAGAAAGGAAATCCAGAAGGAACTGGCAGTTTTTGGTGTTGACAAATTTCCAAATGTTGATAAACTAAAAAAAGAAGAGTTTTCAAAACCAGTATTTGAAGAAGCCAAGCAGTTTTTGAGCACCCTGCAGGGAGTCTACAACAACAGAAGAAGGACCGCCAAGACAGAACTAGATACCAAAATCGCGGACCTCACATCAACCGATGAGAAGAATGCAATATTCTACGACATGAAGAGTCGATATCAGAATGATCGGATCAATTATATGTTGAAAAACATCGGCACGAAAAAAAGAATTGTAGAGTCCAATGGTGAACTAGTACAGAAAATCTATCCAATCTATGCAAAAAACACAGAGCCATCTCACCCCTTTGATTTTAGAGTGAACTTCTACTATCCTGAGAAGCACTTCTTGGGCTCCTACATTGATACCAAGTTCTTCAATGTTCTTATCATTTGGTCAATGACCATTTTGCTTTTTGTCGCTCTATACTATGATTGGCTAAGGAAGATCGTTGGGGGCAGGGAGTAATTAATTTGAATTTCTCAAGAGGTCAATTTCTTTTTTGACATTATTCAAACGCTTTCTGGTAACAATGAACTCTCGATTTCCCTTAATTTGAAGAACGTATTTTTCGTTCTCCCAAAACGAGAAAGATTTAATCAAACTGGTCCTAACCAATACAGATCTGTTGATTCGCACAAAGCCTACTTTTTTGAAGTGTTTCTCCAGTATGGTTAGATTCTCATTTATTCGAACACTGTATTCCCCAGACCTCGCATAGTAGTTTCTGCCCTTTTTTTCTACATAGTCTATCTGATCAAGTCTAAGTCGTACTGAGCCGGTATCATCCATCCCGTTAATTCCCTCTCGGTACGGGTTCCTGTTTAATTTCCAACTTCTAAGAGTTGGTTGAATATTTACGAACAAGTAGCACAGAAACGCGATGGAAAAAAACCGGCTGACATTATTACTAAAAACCGCTGCCCACTCAAGAGCTTCTACTCCTGGCAATACAACTAATAATTCCAAGGCCTTATAAACAAGAAATCCAACGACGATTATTGGAAAGAGCTTGACCTGGTATAGTACCCATTCTCTTCTGTCTTTAGGGACCCTAGCCAAACCAAACGGAATTTTGAGCGCCTGAAAAGATTCAAAGGTCACGACAACCATCATCATAGAGAGAACTGAGGTATCTACCAAAATTTCCGATACAAGTCTGTTAGGACAATCCTTAAAAGCAGTGACTTGAGTTCCAGCTATATTAAATCCACAAGAAGCAAGGAACTCCGGAAAAATTAATAATCCCAATGCGGTGATTACGACTAGCGGGTTCCTTAGATACTTGAAATCGGATGTGTCCATTTTTAAGAGCTTACGAAATCTTCCCTATTTCGATACGAATTGTGTCGATTTGAGTTTAAGCACTGACTTTTACTTGCTTTTCCACACGTTGAGAAAATACTTTTGAAGCTGAATCTAAAACTATGAAGTTATCAAAACTTTTTTTAGCCACCTTCCTCTGCAGCTTAGTTGCAGAAAGCTGTAACCAAACAAACGCTGAGCAAAGTGACGATGCAAAGGTCACGTTTGAAGCAATCAATGTTTACAACAACCCAAATTCCTTTCAGGACAAAGTAGAGCCTCTGCTTCCGGGTAGTAATCCTCCTGAGCTGAAAGTTGAAAAATGGTTTAACGGAGAACCCGTTAATTCCTTTGAAAAGGGGAGGGTCTACGTCGTGGAATTTTTCGCCTCCTGGTGTCAGCCCTGTAGAAAAAGCATACCACACCTTGCCAGATTACAAGAATCGTTCAGAGATGATTTGACTGTCATCGCTGTTGCTGCCTCAGAAAGTGAGCCCAACGACAAGAAGTTGGTTCGATTACTGGATAAGTACAAAGAAGTTCTCACATATAAAGTGGCTTACACAAGTGATGAAGAAACGTTCAAAAACTGGATGTGGGGGGCGAACAATACTGGTTTGCCCTGGGTGTTTATTATAGACAGGGAGGGTAAAATCGCTTGGTTTGGACAACCTTTTTTTAGTCGGTTCGAACCTGTTTTGAGGTCCGTTCTAAATGAAACCTACAAGCCCGAAATAGAATCTGAATTAGCTGTAAAAACAGTTGAACTTCGTCGCGAATTATGGGAAGCTCAGGAAAGATTCTGGACTGCATTTGATGAGGAGAATTGGAGTAGTGCCATTGCCGAAGCGACGATCCTTTTCGAGTCAGGCGACGAAAGCTTCTACTACGAGTCTATCCAGCTATTCTTGATCAAATACAAGTATCTTGATCAAAAAGGGGAAGCATTAGAAATGGCAGCCATACTCTCTGGTGGTTTAGTTAGGGATATACCAGAAGGATTGTACTTCATTGCAGAAATCATCGCTGACGATCCCACGGCTGGAAAGCCTTTCGATAAGGTAGCACTGGATATAGCCACTCGCCTAAATGAGCGTACGGACCATAGCAATAGTGAGTCACTATTCCTGCTTGGTAAGTTGTCTATAAAAATGGGGCTGACGCAGGTTGGTAAAAAATGGCTTAAACAAGCACTAAAATATGCCGATAACGATCTGACTGAGAAAATTGAGAATTTACTAAGCGATATGGATGTCAGTGGTTAATCGATCGGCACGTTCACATGTCGCTCCGCGTGATAAGACGAGCGAACTAACGGTCCTGACTCCACATACTTGAGCCCTCTTCGAAGACCTTCTTCTTTGAAATGCTCGAATTTATCTGGGTGAACAAACTCTGCGACTTCAATATGTCGCTTTGTTGGCTGCAGGTATTGACCCAGGGTCAAGATATCCAATCCATGCGCAACCAAATCATCCATGGCCTTGTAGATTTCCTCGTCCGTTTCGCCAAGACCGAGCATAATGCCAGACTTCGTTCTTTTCCCTGCTTCCTTAGTGATTTTCGTCTGCTCCAAACTTCTGGCATATTTCGCCTGAGGTCGAACTCGCCTATATAGGCTTTCGACAGTTTCCATATTGTGCGAAACAACTTCCTGGCCACCTTCGATCATTCGATGCAAAGCATCCCAGTTGTTCTTTACGTCTGGAATTAACGTTTCGATGGTAGTCTGCGGAGACTCCTTCTTAGTTTCAACTACGGTTTGATACCAAATTTCTGCTCCCCTATCCTTCAGTTCATCTCTATTGACGGAGGTGAGAACTGCATGTTTGACTCCCATCAATCTAATTGCTTCAGCGACCCTCTTTGGTTCTTCCTCATCGTACTCTGGTGGCCTGCCCGTTGCGACAGCGCAAAACGTACAACTCCTTGTGCAGACATTTCCCAAAATCATAAATGTGGCAGTCCCCTCACCCCAGCACTCCCCCATATTTGGGCAATTTCCGCTTTCGCAAATGGTGTGGAGTTTATGTTGATCTACTAACTTTCTAACTTTCGCATAGTTCTCTCCTACGGGCAATTTCACACGCAACCAATCAGGTTTCCTTTTCTTTTCAGGACTATCTACGACAGGTAAATCAATCATAATTGAGTTCAAATTTCGAAAAACAAAGGTAGTGAAAGGAGAAGTGAAAAAATTACTTTCTAGTTCCCCAGAAAAGCGTAAAAAATAAAGATGTGAAGGTAGATCGGTTGCTTTGAGTAGGAACCAGGATGATCTTTTTCGTGTATGTCTCCACCATAAATCCTAGCTCAATGCCAGCAACATTGCTGCGATACGTTCCAAATTCAAAGGATGTCGAGGCCTTAACGTTCAACCCTGGTATAAGACCTGTCTCTCCAAGCCCCTGCAAGAGTTTTCCTGGACCTGCGATCGATTCGGGAGATGGCCTATCCACTGGATCAAATTTTTCATACTGTCCGTCAGGAGCTAAAATGTAATAGGGATTGACCAACCCAAACGTCGGACCTGCCGAAGCACCAGCACTAATCTGAACGCCCTGCTGAGTGGCCTTCTTGAAAAGCAATTTTTCCCGCCCATATTGCAATCGAATGGCATAGAGATAATTTGTTTTTCCATATATGAAACTCTGTCCTTGAGCTCCTACATATCGACTTTCACTCGGATGCTTCACATTAGAGAGTTCCAAACCAAAAGTTTCGTAAAAGCTATCCCCATGGGAGCGACTGTATCGAACCATTAAACCACCAATAAGTCCACCATTAGTGTTTTTGTTAATCCCCCAGATAATCTCAGAATTGTACTCGTACTCCTCTCCGTCAAACAACTGAGCAGTTGTAACGAAAGGTAAAAGCAGTACAAATAGAAAAGTAACCTTCTTCATTGTCTAATAGAACAAAGTTAACGATCTCCCCCCTAAACTGTTTCCGGGTTGTTGGAGATCGCACTTATTTCGTCAAAATCAATACCTGAGTGGGAAGAGTGATGAACAACTTTGCCTCCCTTTATCAGCAGTGCCTGAGGAGATTGGTGCAAAACTCCGAATTCACGCTCCACTGCATTTGAAACATCTCGATTCGAGATAAGATCTAGAAAATAGGCTTGAATGTTAGTTTCCTCCCATCTTCTTTCAAGTCTGTTTAGAGACATCGAACTAATAGGGCATCTAGTACTGTGTTTGAAAATCAACACAGGGTCAGTCTGTGACGTTTGCCTAACTTCTTCCAGTTGATTTACGCTATCCAGGGTCTTCCAATTCATAGTCTAATTATTCCAGATATCCTTTTCCTTTTTGTCAAACTTTGGACTTCTTACTGAAGCTTTAATGCCCTTTGGCTCTTCCTTGTTCCCATGTACACGCCCCCAAAAAATATTCCATTTCCTAAACATTTTCCTAACCTGAGGGCTATTGAACCTCATGGCAAAGTGATAATTGCTACTAGGGTGCTGATCTCCAGGTCCACGCCTCGAAACTTTCATGTTGCCACGATAGTCGGCTGTTACATTGTAGTATCTGTGTTGCTCATGGTATCCTTTGTGGATGATAAACCTGTTCTTGCCCGTTGAAACCCTTGGCTTCACTTTGAAATCAAAAGGCTGAAAAGGCATCCCTTGAGAGTAGCGTGGACTTACCTTAAAACTCATCCCTCGAAATGGGTTACTAGTAGAGTACCTTGGTGAGACTTTATAGTCCTTGCCTCTAAACGGCATTCCCTGTGAATAGCGAGGGTTTGCCTTAAATTGAGATCCCCGAAACGGATTTCCCGACGAGTATCTGGGGCTTGCCTTAAACTTGGAGCCGCGGAATGGGTTTCCTTGCGAATACCTGGGACTTGCTTTGAATTTTGATCCTCGGAATGGGTTTCCTGCTGTATATCTGGGACTTACCTTAAATGCTGATCCCCTAAAGGGATTACCCGCTGAATAGCGAGGAGTCACACGATACTGTGAACCACGAAAAGGATTTCCCGAAGAATATCTTGGCGTGATTCGATAATCACGTGAGCGAAATGGTGAGCCTGAAGAATACCGTGGTGCGATCCCCTTAGTTTTGAAACTAGCTCTTCCTACTGAGAATCTAGGAGTCGTTTGGCCTGTCACTTTTTGACGGTTTGCTCCTGGTCCTGTTTTACCCTTATTCTTATTCCTGAAAAACAGAAATCCCGAGCTCTTAACCTTCGTCGTTTTTAGACGACTTTGATTGTCCTCAAGTAGTTGTGCTTCTACTTGAAGTTCCATTAGCAAAATCGCTATCGCTATAAATAAGAGCTTTTTCATATCGAAATCACCCAAAGGTTTACATTTTAGGTGATAATCTCAATCAAATGGCTGCCTAAATCTGTATTGGCTCCCCTTGAGAGTTTAGTATCTCATACTCAGTCAAGGCCATCGAACTGTCTTCCACCAGATTAATCCAACGAAAATATTTCGAAAACCATTTAACTCTCCGGGAAAAAACTCCTGCCGTAAAGTAGGCGAACAGATATGGATGCATTGAAATAGTAATCTTCTTCTCATTCTGAGACTCAATGATGTACTTCAATGTATTGTCTATCTGATCTGCAATTTGGATTGATGCGGAGATCTTGCCTGTACCACTACACGAAGGACAAATTTCCTTAGTCGTAATGTTAACTTCTGGGCGAACTCGCTGCCTTGTGATCTCCATCAAGCCAAACTTCGAAAGTGGAAGAATGGTATGCTTGGATCGGTCATCCTTCATCTCATCCTTCATTTTAGCATAGAGCTTCTTCTTATTCTCGACTCTTCGCATGTCAATGAAATCAACGACAATGATGCCTCCCATATCACGAAGACGCAATTGGCGAGCGATTTCCTCCGCTGCCTCCATATTTACTTTCAGCGCAGTATCTTCCTGATTATCTTCTCGGTTGGATTTGTTTCCACTGTTCACATCCACAACGTGAAGGGCTTCGGTATGCTCAATGATCAGGTAACCACCTGTTTGCATACTTACAGATTGTCCAAAGGAAGTCTTGAGTTGTTTTTCTACCCCAAGCGCCTCAAAAATCTTCGTCTTTGCGGTGTAGTGCTTGAGGATTTTCTCCTTGTCGGGAGCTATGCCCCTTATGAATGTTTTTATTTCTTGATACAGATCCTTATCGTCGACAAGAATGCTATCAAAGCTTTCGTTCAGAACATCTCGGAGAATGGAGTTTGCTCGGTTCATTTCCCCGATCACCTTATCTCGCCCTTTGGCAGTTTGCAAGGCTTTCATACCGTTATCCCACTTTTCAAAGAGATTTCGGAGATCAGTATCAAGTTCTTTTACATCTTTTCCCTGGGCTACTGTTCGGATGATTACACCGAATCCCTCAGGTTTGATTGAGCTAATAAGTCTGCTCAGTCTTTTGCGCTCGTTAGAGTCAGTGATCTTTTTAGATATGCTAACAGCGTTGGAGAAAGGTACCATGATCAGGTATCTTCCTGCTAGTGACAACTCGCATGAAAGTCGTGGGCCTTTTGTAGAAATTGGTTCCTTCACAACCTGAACAAGGATTTTCTGTCCTTTGGTCAGAACCTGGCTCATTTTGCCAAGCTTGTTTATGTCCTGCTCTTTCTTGAAACCCGCAAGCTTTCCGCCATTGAGTTTTTTTGTTAAAGTGAGCTTCGTAAACTTATTTAAGGATTGAACCTGAGGGCCTAAATCCAGATAATGTAAGAATGCATCTTTTTCGTATCCAAGATCAACAAAGGCAGCATTCAATCCTTGAACAACTTTCTTTACCGTCCCTAGATAAATGTCTCCTACATTAAACGAATGTCCACCACCATCTTGGTGGAATTCAACCAGCCTTCTATTCTTTAATAAAGCAATTCGACATTCTTCGCGAGTTGAGTCAATGATTAGTTCATTACTCATAGCGAATTAGTTTGAATGTCTTACTTCTTTTTGTGTCTGTTCTTTCTCAGTCTTTTCTTTCTCTTGTGAGTAGAGATCTTATGTCTCTTTCTTTTCTTACCACACGGCATAGTTTTCTAATTTTTAAATTTCTAAAATGTTTTTACAGTCCCTTCAAATAATCTGTCGCCATCATCTTTATGGCTGGGATCGAATCCTTGGAACTTAAAATTTCTTCCAAAAGCAGTTTTGCCTGCGATTGTTCATTTATCTCAATCATTGAAACTGCCAGGTAAAGCCTTGCTTCCTGGTCTGACGCATCCAACGATACAAGTTTCTCAAAACGTTCTCTTGCTCTATCAAACTGACCGCTTTGAATTGAAAGCAATCCTAAGTTCAGAATTGCCTGACGGTTGTTTTCGTCGGCGGCTAGCACTTCTCGTAAGAGGGCGATTCCAGTCATCGGATTCTCACTCGTTACCAGCGTCATGGCTAGTTTGTTTTTCAGTAAGAGATTTGAAGGATCTTTATCCAACAATTTTTCTAAAACGCTCTTGGCTTTTTCTGAAAACTCCTTTGCTTCCGATTGGCTTTGCGACCGCTCAAAAGCTTTAAAGTAAACATCTGCAACAAGCTCTGATGGTTCGTTCTGCAACCTTTCCATCCCCTCTCCCAGAGTAACTGCACTATCCAAAACACCGTAGTCCAGATAGTAGCTTGCCAAAGAGTGCGCAAAGTTAAGTTTTTTATCCACATTTTCTTCCTCTCCCATCAATCTTCTTAACTCTAACATCCGCGACCTTACATCAGGTGGAATTTCCATGCCGTGGCTCTCTATGCTCGCGGCAACCTCCTGCAGCTGATCATTCTCCACTACGACTCTTGGTAGCTGATACAGAATGGCAACAAGGGCAAGTGCCCCAACTGATAAAAAGATCTGAGATTTATTCAACTACCTGATTTTGTTGCTTTTCTTAATCTTCTCCACAAACAGCTTCGATGGCTTGAACGAAGGAATAAAATGCTCTTCAATAACAATAGCAGTATTCTTAGAAATGTTTCTTGCTATTTTCTTGGCCCGTTTTTTATTTACAAAGCTTCCGAATCCTCTCACGTACACGTTCTCTCCGTTAGCCATATTGCTTTTTACGACCGAAAAGAATGCTTCGACGGATGCTTGCACGTCGGCCTTATCAATTCCAGTCTTGTCAGCAATTTCATTTATCACGTCAGCTTTAGTCACAACACTCTGATTTTTAGGTGGGTAGTTATAAATTAGGTCGCCAAAATTAATTTTGCACTGTCACATAAAAAAAGAAAAGACGACATTTAAATTATCAAAGCTCAAACCTTTTCCGAAAAGCTAATTCGCTGGTACACAGAAAGAAAGCGAGATCTGCCCTGGCGTAAAAACAAGGACCCCTATAAGGTGTGGCTTTCCGAGATTATACTTCAGCAAACTCGTGTAGAACAGGGGACGCCGTACTACCTGAGATTTGTGGAAACATACCCTACGATTATAGACCTAGCTAATGCCGAGGAAACCGAAGTGCTAAGGTTATGGCAGGGGCTTGGCTACTACTCAAGGGCTAGGAATCTCCACACTACCGCAAAGTTTGTGGCAAATCAATTAGAGGGCGTATTTCCTCAGACATACTTGGAAATTGTAAAACTAAAGGGAGTTGGTCCTTACACTGCTGCCGCAATAGCATCCATCTGTTTCAACGAACCAAGGCCTGTGGTAGATGGGAACGTTTTTCGTTTTGCAAGCAGGTACTTTGGCATAAGGGAAGATGTTGGGAAACAGAAGACACGACCGATTTTCGAAAACATCCTATCGGAACACATTTCCCACGAAACTCCTGGAGACTTCAATCAAGCAATGATGGAATATGGATCAAAGATCTGCTCTCCATCACCCAGCTGTTCGCAGTGTGTCTTCAATCTTGAATGCGTCGCCAGGGAAAAGAATTTGCAGGACCAGCTCCCTGTCAAAACTAAAAAGACAAAGGTCAAGAACCGCTTTCTACATTATTTGGTGTTCAATGATGGTTTAAATTTTCTAATGCGCCAGCGAAACAAAGGCGATGTTTGGGCACACCTCTACGATTTCCATTTGGTTGAAGGTGACATAAGTAGAGAAGCGGTTTTTGAAAATGCCAAGAACCTGCTCAATCATGATTTTATTATCGAAGAGGAAAGTGAAGTGTTTCAACACCTATTAAGTCATCAAAAAATCAAAGCGGTTTTTTACAGAATCAACTTAACTACGGAGCAAATAAAAAAAGCAAAGAGTACTCTTGGAGAACCATATTCCGTTGAGGAAATTGTAAATTTGCCGAAACCTAAGTTAATCGTTAACTACTTAGAGAAAATAGGAATTAAATCGTAACGAACTATGTCTGGAGTAAATAAAGTAATCCTTGTTGGTCGGTTGGGAAAAGACCCTGAAGTAAGGCATTTAGAAAATGGTGCAACTGTTGCAAATTTTTCTATGGCTACCTCTGAAACCTACAAAGACAGGAATACTGGTGAAAAAAGAGAGACCACAGAATGGCACAATGTCGTCTTGTGGAGAGGATTGGCGGAAGTGGTGGAGAAGTATGTGAAAAAAGGAGACATGATCTACATCGAAGGAAAGCTCAAAACAAGATCATGGGAAAAAGATGGAGTCACCAGATACACAACAGAAGTAGTAGGCGATAATATGACTATGCTTGGTGGCAGTGGAGGCAACTCGTCAGGAGGCGGAACACAATACCAGGAAAACACGTATCAACAGCCTGCTGCAGAGCCACAAGCACAAGCTCCACAGGCAGCGCCGAGTGCACCAGTTGCAGATGCGACTGATGACCTCCCTTTTTGAACGAAAGAACAATTAATTGGAAACATCGGACGACCCGCTCCCCACGTTTTTGTTAAGCATAATGGCTGAAGTGCCATTCTCATTCTTCTTATTAATCGGATTAGTACTACTCGTACTGCTGTTTCTCTCAGCCCTCATTTCGGGATCCGAAGTTGCTTTCTTCTCGCTAACGCACGATCAGATTGCGAAATGCAAAAACTCAGAGGATAAAGGAGAACAACGGATCAGTCGGTTACTCTACAATCCTAAAAAACTGCTTGCAACCATTCTGATTGCAAACAACCTTGTCAATATATTCATTGTCACCATATCCACGTTTGCTACCTGGCGCATCGTTGGTCCACAAGGAAGAGAGGGCGTTACCATTGCCATCCTAACCATTTCGATTACTGCCCTGATTATCTTCTTCGGAGAAATCATTCCAAAAGTCTATGCCAATCACAATGGAATTGGATTTGCTCAAAAAACTTCGAGCTTGCTCGTGGTCTTTGACAAGTTATTTTTCCCAGCGTCCTGGTTATTGATGGCACTGACAGGCCTGATTGAAAGGCGAATGGAAAAGAAGGGATACAACTTGTCTGTTGAAGAAATGAATCAGGCGTTGGAAATCTCCGTAGAAAAGGAAGCTGTGACGGAAGAGGAGAAGGGAATTTTGAAGGGAATTGTGAATTTCGGAACGCTATCCGCAAAGCAGGTAATGAAGTCCCGAATGGATATTACTTCCATCGACAGGGAAACGAACTTCCATGATTTAATGGATATAGTCAACAAAAAAGGGTATTCGAGAATCCCTGTATTCACAGAGACCGTAGATAAAATTGAGGGGATTCTTTACATAAAGGATTTGCTTCCGCATTTGGACAATGACGACACGTTCGATTGGTGTGCTCTTCTGCGTGAAGGGTTCTTTATTCCAGAAAGCAAAAAGATTGATGATTTGTTCCGAGATTTTCAGGAGAAGCAAGTTCACATGGCAATTGTAGTAGATGAGTATGGTGGCACGTCTGGTTTAATTACGATGGAAGATGTGATTGAAGAGATTGTAGGTGAAATCAATGATGAATTTGACGATGAAAGTGAGATTTCATACCAAAAGGTGGATAGTCAGACATTTATCTTTGAGGGTAAAACTTCGCTCAATGATTTTTGCAAAATTACTGAAGCGGATAGTTCAATATTCGATGAGGTAAAGGGAGAAAGTGAGTCATTGGGTGGTTTACTTTTAGAGATTAATTCTGTTCTTCCTCATGCTGGTGAAAAAATTAACTACAAAGGGTTTCTCTTTACTACTGTGGCGGTTGACACTCGCAGAATTAAAAAAGTGAAAGTTTATATGAAATCAGAAAAAGAGCACGTTTCTGAAGTAGAAGACTGAATGAGATACCTAATACTAATTTCCTTCCTCCTCCTCTCTTGTGGTTCAGAATATTTACCAAAGCCAAAAGGGTATAACAGAATTGATCTCCCAAACGCCGAGTATGTAGTTCTGGCGGACACTTTTCCGTATCAATTTCAACACTCACGGCATGCGCAAGTTCTCAAGGATAGCAGTTGGATTGCTGAGCGGTATTGGATCAATTTGTTTTATCCACAAATGGATGCCAACATCCAGATAACATACAAAACTGTCACAGATTCGATCATTCGTGAGTACTTGAGCGATTCCTATCGTTTGACATCTCAGCATAATGTAAAAGCATATGCCATCGACGAGTCCATTCTCGAGCTGCCAAGTGGGATGTTTGCATCCTTCACGGAACTGGAAGGAGAAGTACCAACGCAGGTTCAATTTCATGTCTCGGATAGTGTCGATCATTTTTTGAGAGGCGCGCTCTATTTCAAAACAGCAACAAAGAACGACTCGTTAGCACCAGTAATTGACTACCTCAAAAAAGACATCATTCAACTATTGATGACTTTAGAATGGACGGAGTAAATTCGTCTAATGCACGGCTTCTTTGATCGTCCCATCGAATTTCTGAAAGGTGTCGGCCCGCAACGGGCGGAGTCGCTCAACAAAGAATTGCAGATTTTCTCTTTCGGAGACCTCCTCCAGCATTACCCTTTTCGACACGAAGACCGGAGCAAATTTTACAAGATATCGGAACTCACAGCAGATCTACCCTACGTACAAATTGTCGGTGAATTCAAATCCTTCGCAAACATTGGAGTAGGAAGAAAGACCCGATTGGTT
>JBDWQX010000207.1:0-7006 GCA_039986395.1 Cyclobacteriaceae bacterium | reverse complement strand
CCAGCTACAGTAAAGCAAGAAGGCTCAACAATTTTGCTGAGCCTTTCTATCTAAAAATATAATTTGACTTAGATTCCTATTGGAACTTTCACCATGGTGTCATCCCATCCAATGATCATGTTTGCTCCGCTATCAGACGCTTCGAACATGATACTTAGAGCTTCAACAGTTGCGGCAGTTTTCTGCGTCGGAACTTTGACTTTAGCCAAAGTGCTTTGATCAGGCTTGAAGCCATAGTGTCCCCAGCCATCCAAATCACTACTGAAGAATACTTCCCATTCGCTTTCGCTTGGAATAGCGTACACCGTGTACCGACCAGCTTTTAGTTTTGTGCCATTCACCGTTGCATCACTGAAAAATGTAATTTCAGTAGACTCATTAGCACCAACGCGCCACATTTCACCATACTTCTGCAAGTCGCCGAAAATGACTCTCTCCTTTTTTTGAGGACGGCCGTACACCACTTTGATTTTAGGTGTTCCTGCCATTTTTTCCTCATCGGTTTTAGCAAATGTTCTAAATGCTGCTCTTGGAGGAAAGTAAGAAGCATCCATTGGGCTTCCATCCATTTTTGGAAATTCCTGGGCATAAATACCACCGGAAATCAGCATACAAAGTGCTGAAAATAAGATTAATTTTTTCATAGTTTTTTGTTGTTAGATAAGACACTAAGATATTCATCAATGCACCAACAAGTTTGAAAAAAGAGAATCTTTCGTCTTCATCCAGACCTGCAACTCCAGTAAAATTCTAAGAAAAAGAATAAAAAAAGCCCCAACACCTATAGGTATTGGGGCTAACCAAGTTCTTAATTTCTCTAAGCCTCTGCTTGCGCTAATTCCACCTCCTTCTCGGCGATGAATTTCTCTGCATCCAACGCTCCCATACAACCGCTACCTGCCGCAGTGACTGCCTGCCGATAGATTTTATCTTGCGCATCACCAGTAGCAAATACTCCTGGTATGTTTGTTTTAGAGGTACCAGGAACAGCTCTGATATATCCTGTGTCATCCATGTCCAACCAGTCCTTGAAGATATCCGTATTCGGTTTGTGACCAATTGCTACAAAGAATCCTTGCGCCTCAATCTCCCTCTTTTCTCCTGTTTGATTGTTCACAACTCGAACGCCTGTGACTTCTTCATCACCTAAAACCTCGTCGGTTTCTGTGTTCCATAATATCTCAATATTTGGAGCATTCAAGACGCGCTGTTGCATGATTTTGGAGGCTCTCATTTCATCTCTTCTCACGATCATGTACACTTTGTTAACGATCTTCGACAAATAACTCGCCTCTTCCGCTGCAGTATCCCCCGCTCCTACCAACACGACATCCTGTCCTTTAAAGAAAAAACCATCGCAAACGGCACACGCCGAAACTCCTTTTCCATTCAATCTATCTTCGCTTTCCAAGCCTAACCATTTCGCTGATGCACCAGTAGAAATGATAACCGCTTCTGCCTCAATTTCCGTTTTTTCATCGACTGTCACTTTATGTGGCCACCCTGAGAAATCGACTGAGGTGATCATTCCTCCTCGAACGTCGGTACCAAATCGTTCTGCTTGTTTTTGGAAGTCAATCATCATTTGCGGTCCTATCACTCCATCAGGATATCCGGGATAGTTCTCCACATCATTCGTGATGGTAAGCTGTCCACCAGGCTGACCGCCTTGATAAAGGACTGGATTCAAACCAGCACGGGCAGCATAAACCGCTGCTGTAAAGCCTGCCGGGCCAGAACCTATGATTAAAACTTTTACTTTCTCTGTTGACATTGTCTTATTCTCTTTCTTTAAATAAAAAAATTGGTGTCCGATATGAACACCAATTTAATTGATTTCGTGCCCACAAAAGGCTACTTATTTTCAAATTGTCTTAACGACTACTCTTCCGACTTTTCGGCTGGCTTACTATCCTTCTCAGGTTTTGGCAACAACACTTTTCTTGAAAGTTTGAATTTACCAGTTCGACTATCGATATCGATCAGCTTCACTTTGATTTCCTCACCTTCCTCCATCACATCGGAAACGTTTTCAACACGCTCGTGCTTGATCTCAGAAATATGAAGTAAACCGTCTTTTCCAGGAAGAAATTCAACGAATGCTCCAAATGGCATAATACTCTTCACTTTACCTTCGTACACTTCTCCAACTTCTGGCTGAGTGGTTATTGCTTTGATTCGGCCCATAGCCTCATCAAGTGCGGCACCATCAGCAGCGAATACGCTTACCTTTCCACCTTGCTCATCTTCTTCGATATTTACAGTAGCACCAGATTCTTTTTGGATCTCTTGAATGATTTTCCCGCCTGGTCCTATAACTGCACCAATCAATTCGCGATCAATTCTGATCATCACCATTCTAGGTGTGTGAGCTTTCAGTTCTTCTCTCGGTTGTGAAATAGTCTTAGCCATTTCACCAAGAATATGTAGTCGACCCTCCTTAGCTTGGTTTAGCGCCTCAGACAAAACATCATAAGAAAGACCGTCTACCTTGATATCCATCTGGCAAGCCGTGATTCCTTCTGTTGTTCCTGTCACCTTGAAATCCATATCTCCGAGGTGGTCCTCGTCTCCAAGGATGTCGGAAAGGATCGCGTATTTTCCAGAATCAGCATCTGAAATCATTCCCATTGCAATTCCAGAAACAGGTCTCTTCAATTTAATCCCAGCATCCATAAGTGCCATTGTCCCGGCACAAACAGTCGCCATTGAAGAGGAACCATTTGATTCAAGAATGTCCGAAACTACTCGGATAGTGTATGGGTTGCCTTCATCCTCAGTAGGTATCATCGGTTTTAGCGCTCTCATTGCTAAGTTTCCGTGCCCTACCTCTCTTCTACCTGGGCCTCTATTTGGTCTAACTTCTCCTGTTGAAAATCCAGGGAAATTGTAGTGTAAGTAAAATTTGTTGTAGCCAGAGATCATGGCTCCATCTACCATTTGCTCATCAAGCTTAGTTCCCAATGTTGCAGTAGTTACCGATTGAGTTTCCCCTCTTGTAAATACGGCCGAACCATGTGCTGAAGGCAAGTAGTCCGATTCTGTCCAAATAGGTCTGATTTGATCTAGCTTTCTACCATCAAGTCTTACCTTGGAATCAAGAACGCTGTTTCTAACCGCATCCTTTTCTATGTCGTGAAAATATTTCTTCAAAAGAAATTCGCTCATTTCTCCAAGTTCCTCTTCAGAGAACTGAGAAATGTACTCTTCGTACACAGCACCAAATGCCTCTTTTCGTTCTGACTTGTTTGGATTTCCAGCAGCGGCTATCTTATACAGCTTGTCATATACCTGAGTCTTCATTGAAGCGTTAAGTTCTTCGTCCTTAGGCTCGTGATCAAACGCTCTCTTTTCGGTTTTTCCAACTTCGGTAGTCAATTCCTTTTGGATGGCACACTGCACCTTAATCGCTTCATGAGCAACCTTGATGGCTTCAAGCATCTCGTCTTCCGAAACTTCCTTACTCTCCCCTTCCACCATCATAATGTTTTCCTCAGTACCTGCAACAATCAATGCAAGTGTAGATTCTTCAATCTCCTCTGGAGTTGGGCAAACTTTATATTCTTCACCTAGTTTGACAACTCTCACTTCCGAAATTGGTCCTTGAAATGGAATGTCTGAGACAGATAGTGCTGACGATGCAGCTAGGGCAGCCAGAGCATCTGGCAATACGTTTGGATCCGCTGACATGAGTTGAATCGCAACTTGCGTATCCGCATGATAATCGCTTGGAAACAAAGGACGTAGTGCTCTGTCTACCAATCGACATATTAATACTTCGTAATCCGAAAGTCTCCCTTCTCTTTTCAAAAAGCCGCCAGGAATTTTACCTGCAGCTGCAAATTTTTCTTGATAGTCCACGGAAAGTGGAAGAAAGTCAACGCCTTCTTTAGCATTTTTCGATGATACTACTGTTGCTAATAGCATGGCATCTCCCATTCTAACCACTACGGATCCATCGGCTTGCTTCGCAAGTTTTCCAGTTTCGATGGACACTTCTCTGCCGTCAGATAGTTTGAAGGTCTTAGTTATGTGTTTCGTCATAATATATTGTGTAACAAGAGCCCGGTTGGCCCCTGGGGTTGATAAATAAAAAAGGGAATCAGAATTATGATCCCCTTTTTGTTTTTAAAATTATTTCCTGATATTCAGCTTAGCAATAATGCTACGATATCTCTCGATATCATTTGTGTGAAGATAATCAAGCAGTCTTCTTCTTTTACCCACCAATTTCAAAAGACCAAGTCTAGAAGAGTGATCCTTCTTTTGCGTCTTTAGGTGGTCTGTTAAGTGGTTTATTCTGTGCGTAAAAAGCGCTATCTGAGCCTCTGAAGATCCCGTGTCGACATCAGATTTACCGTGCTCTTTAAAAAATTCTATCTTTTTTTCTTTCGTAAGATACATTCCTGTTATTCTATCTCTTTTATTTGACGCGCAAATTTAGACTTCTTTCTTATTCTTAGCAAATCTTAGCCTGAGCTTTTCCATCCAGATATGGTAGAAATCGGGATCAAACAATCTGGCATCAATTCGGGCTTGGCGTAAAAAGAACAATCCAAACGGGAGCAACACAAGATCTGACATCCAAACTGCCAGGTAAGGGTTCATGGCATCTTCCTTCGCGGACTTTTCGCCAATGCTCGTGAACACGTAGTAAATGATAAAAAACAAAATAGCTATGATGGTGGGCATTCCCAATCCGCCCTTTTTTATAATTGCTCCCAAAGGAGCCCCAATCATGAACATAAGAATACAGGCTAGTGCCTGCGCATATTTCTTAAACTTCTCAATCGTATACAGGTTCTTGTCTTTTGTGGCCCGGTAAATTCGAGATTCCGTAGACTGCACATTGACCTTAACATTTCGAGCTTGATTCAATGCAGCAGTTATCATAACTGTCGGGAGACTCTTCCTTTTATTTTGGGTCAACTGCTTCTCAAGGTAATCCCACCCAAGCGTGTCTAGCAGTAACTCTGGTTCTTTCTTTGTTTGTGCACTCGACTTAATTCCTCTTTTATCCACCAACTCACTAATTTCCCCTTCATCCAAAATCTGTCTTACAGATCCTCGATTATTTAAACTGGAATCTTGATTGACATACAAGGCGGGGCGATGCTGACGAACGGACGAATCCTTATTCTGTTTATTTTTCTTTGGATTTTGTTTTTGCTGAAACAGTCCAAATGGAAACAATGATGCTTTTACTGGATTGTCATCGTTTCTAGTAGTTGTATCGGTCTTGTATTTATTCTTTTCGAGAATTCTTTGCTTGTTCTTAATATGATAGTCGAATGACTGATTTGAATTGAGAACCAAGTTGGCCTTGGCTTTGGTAATTATGGTTGCAAACGAATCAATATCGACGGTGAGTTCATCGATATTTTTCATCTGCCTATTGTTTTGGAATAGCTCTTCTTTTCTTCGCGTCAAGTCAAATGAAGATAGACTGAAAACCATATCCATTTTGTAGTACTCCGTTCTATAAAACTGATTAACCTCTGTCTCTCTATCTTCCTTCTCCGAATAGTAATTTCCATTATAGAGTTCCAACTTCAAATACCTATCATCCATAATGGTGTACATCAAGCTGGAATCTGCAAGGATGATTGTCTGATTTCCTCTCCCTTTGGTATGATCATAAATGATCACATCCAACAATGTTTTCCCGTCTGGGAGTTTGTCTTTTGCTTTGATACTATAGTCTGGAATACCATTGTAAAACGCTCCTGCCTTAATATCCAATGCTGGTTTGGTGTGCTTGATATCGTAAAGAAGACTATAGGCTTTTAGATTGGCTGCCGGTATTGCATAATTGTTGAAAAAATAGGCCCCAATCGACAGAAAGAATACGAAAACAAAAACTGGTCTAAGTACTCGTAAAAGTGAAATTCCTGAACTCTTGATTGCAGTTAGTTCAAAGTTCTCTCCAAGATTGCCGAAGGTCATTAGTGATGCAACCAGAACGCCAAGTGGCAAGGCGATTTGCAACATATTCATAGAGAAGTAAAACAGTAGTTCCGCGAAGACCGCCATCCCAAGATTCTTACCCACGAAATCGTCAAAGTACTTAAGTAAGTATTGAACAAGCAAGATGAAATTGGACACCGTTGTAGTGAGCAAGAATGGTCCAATGAAGGACTTAAGCATTAAAATATCCAGCTTGCGCATAAGGGGACAAAATTAGAGAAGCTTTTAACAGAACTGGCAAGAAAAATGCCAAGAGTTATCCGCCAACGATTTCTTTGAGATCATTCGTCAAACTCCCCCAGAGTTCGTGTGCCTCCTCCGCATCCATATCGGAGTAGTCTGTGATTTGAACATACACAGATTGTGTGAGTTCATTCATTTCCAATTTGAACTCAAAATAATTAGGATCATCTTCCTCCGGATCGACAACGTCAAATCTAACATGATGATTGGTTCTATTTGAAGTGAGCCTGGCAATTGTTTCGTCTCCATCCCAGATAAACGTGTACTCCTTGCTAGCATTGTTGATGTTCACATCATCCGCAAACCATTGAGCCAAACCTGATGCTGTACTGAAATATGGAAAGAGCATCTTCTTGGATGCATTGAACTCAAACTCTCCTACGTATTCTACCTTTGCCATATTTGAAAATTTTGGATAAGGTATAAAAAAAAACCATCTCTGCAATAGCAGAAATGAAAAGAAATCTTTCTTAGATTTGCGTTCCTTTTTTGAGGCCAGTGAGGTCTGGTCGATTCGAAAAAGAAAGTAATGGCGAGGTAGCTCAGATGGTTAGAGCGCAGGATTCATAACCCTGAGGTCGGGGGTTCAATTCCCCCTCTCGCTACTGTGTATCATTTCGTTTACGCCCTACATTCACTAAAATTTGACAAAATCTATATTGGAAGATCTTCCAATATTAAGGCCAGACTCAAAAGTCATTACTATTTTTCTTCAAAGGGATTCACTAGTAAATTCAGACCGTGGAAACTCATTTTTCTTGAGCGGTGCGATACGGTAAGTCACTCAATAGTAAGG
>JBDWQX010000206.1:0-14095 GCA_039986395.1 Cyclobacteriaceae bacterium | reverse complement strand
GCATCTTGCAGATTGAAGCCTGATAATGTTTCAATAGCCAAAGTACCAGGTGTGCTCTCACCAGTAATGATCTCCATAGATGGAATACATGGTATTCCCACTACTGACTCTCCACCACTGATCAGATCGTCATCATCATCGTCAAAGTTGAGGCTCTCGAAATCACTGGCATTTGCAACATTCAAATGACTGCTGCTTAGTTCACTGTCTGCATGCAATGGCTCTGAAAATCGTAGCTGAATATTGTCTATCCTGCCATCCTGCGTTGCTGGAAGCATATCATTAAACTCAATCTCTACGATAGCGGGAGCAGCACCATCTAATGTGCCCGAAAATTCCTGAGCCTGACCTATCGACACTCCTTCTGCTTGGTCTTCTATTTGGTTGGCGATTAATTGAATAGTTGGAACCACGTTTGTATCGTAGTTAGGAACCACATTTTCAGTAAGCAAGAGTTGCACGGTATTAGCACCATTAAATGTCGATGTTAATATATTGTAGCCAGTTACCCCAAAATCATCGGAGGGTGTCGCTGAAATACCTGCGATACTTTCAGAAAATGTCAAAGTGACTTTATCAATAAAACCGTTTCCATCAGTATCATCTGTTACCGCAGATGTGATTGCTGGTCCAGCACCATCTGTCGTTTCGATGAATTCCAGACTTGCTCCAAGGCTATTTGCTGGGACATTTACGTCAAAAAGTTCACCAGCTCCAATCGTAATATTGGGTGTAACATCCGAATCCGGAGTTCCGCTTTGATTTAAAAGTAGTGTTAAAAAATTATCATTGCCAGGACCCGAATTGTCATAGCCGGAGATGGTATAACCATCAACTGTAAAATCCACAAAAGGGCCAGCTGCTAAAGAAAGATCATTGATATCTTCAGTAAACTGTAGGAGTATGGCATCAATTTCTCCATTCCGATCACCATCCACGGTTTGAGCAGTCAGTATAACTGGCTCTACTCTATCTACTACAGGCATGCTCAAAGTAGTCTCGATTTCGTTACCATCCATATCTCTTAAATCAAAACCATCATTATGATTGGTATAGGTAAGCTCAAAAGGCTCATCTCCCGCAAGTCCCAGACCATCTATGCGGAAACGAATGGAGTTATCATTAGCCACTCCATCAGGTTCGATTGTTGACAATTCAATGCCATTCATAGTGAAATCTGAGGGTTCAATCGTACTGTCGTTAAAATTTTCACTATTCAGTGTTACCACTACTACCTCAGCGATACCATTATCGTCCAAATCATAGAAGGTAGCATTATCAAAGGTTGCTGGCACCAAATCTGGTAGATTGAATGTGTAAGCGTAGTCAGAAGGCATGAATTTGCCGGAAGTTCTCCCTCGAATCTGAGCTGCGTCCGTGGGACTGAAGGTATATGTTTCGATACCAGTAAAAGGTTCTGAAATATCAAAAAGTACCAATCGGTACACATTATCTCCATAATCATCATTTTCCAAAATCTGAAGGCCATCAGAACCTCTTAGTCTTATATCATTTTGGTTATCGTTCCCTATGATTACTGGACTGCCAAAGGGAGTATAGGTAATACACAATTCCCCTGCATCACAAACAGTGTTTGATCCATTGACGTAATCACCGTCATAAAGGCCAAAATTTAATTCATTATTAATGGTATTTGCTAGGCGCGGAGAGACATTGTTTTCAAAATCGCGAAATAAAGGCTCATTGAATTCGATGTCAATGTATCCAAGAAAGGGAACATTCGATATGGTATTCCAAGTAGCGTTGACAATGTAAGGGAGTTCTGCTTCCAACAGATCATTTAGTGCTAAATTCTCTGTACTGTTTGCGGCTAAATTGGCTCCTGTTGAAGCAGATTCCCTCAATGTCAGTCCGTTGACAGGGGTTATAACGACATAGTCATTCTCTTGATCGTAATCTCCGAAATATGGACTTACGCTAAGAGTAAACAGAAGTGTGCTTTCAATTGAACTGGGGCTTCCTCCTGTTGATGTGACCGCATCCAAAATGCTCAAACTTGCAACATTCTCGGAAGTTGTAACATCGAAATCAGTCAGTGTAAGAACTCCGCCTTCAGAGCGCTCAATCGGTTCTGAAAACACTACCTCAACGTAAGCATTTGAAGGACTCATCGCTGCGTTGTAAATCACAGGAGCTGCGCCATCAGTCGTTATCATGGGGGGTATGATACCGTTTAAATTGCTACTGGCATCATTGAAGCTTGATGTTGTGATGGATACTGTGGGTGTTGCATCAGTATCTGGGGTATTCCCTTCCTCCAAGTAGATCAAAACCAGGTGACTCGATCCGCCTGTTTCTGTACCTACAAACGAGATGGGATACTCTGGTGTATGCACGTCAAATTGATCTGTGTTACCTGAACCGTCAGGTGTTTGGTCCAGATCGGTCGGATCTATATTTTCCGAGAATTCTAATTCTATTTGGTCAATTTCTCCGTTTCCGTCACTGTCCACTGTTACAGCGGCTATCAAAGTTGGTCCAGCGGCATCAACGTACGAAGCTTGACCCTGAAGACTTACGGAATTGGTATTTGATCCATCTGATAAAACAAATTCTCCCGAAGCACTTATGAGTATATCCCCGGAATCATCATAGGTGTCCTGCACACTTGATGCAATCATTGCCATTTGAGTTGAGGTGACCGTACCTGTAACCAAATCATCTCCGAGTGGAGGGAAATCAAAGTCATCAAAATCACCCCGATCCACAAAATCAAAGTTGCCTTCAGCAACAAAACTGCCTCCTTCTATTTCTTCAGAGTAGATCAGGGTCATCAAATCTACAGTCCCATCATTATTGGCGTCAGAATACACGAACTCAGAAATTATAGGAGCTGCACCATCTGCTGCGAGCAGGGATAAAACTCCCACGAAGGCATCATCAGCTAGGTTGCTAATAGTAGCTCCAAATATGAATATTTGCGGTGTTGCATCGGTATCTGGTGAGTCTCCTTCCACCAAATCAATTTCTACTATGGGACTATCACCACCTGTATCGGTATCCACAGAAAAAATATTATACCCTGCAACACTAAATTGAGTAGTACTGCCAGACGTAATCGTCTGATCTAGATCACTTTGATCTATAGGTATATCGAACGTTAGTACCAACTGATCTACTCTGCCATTAGCATCATTATCCAAAGTGACCACAGTGCTAAGGAATGGTGCTTGGCTATATGCAACAAGGGAGATCGAACAAGCTGCAAACAGGATGTATAACTTTCTCATTTTTAATTAATCGCGTTGAACTTTTTATAAAAAAAGAGCTACTACGTTAACTAATGGAGAGTGTGACTGTGACTTCCTCAAATCCGAATTCTAACAATATGAATTACAATCGAGATGATTCATCACACATCAAAAATGTGATTTATTAAATAAAATATTTGATTATTTGGATATACGGGGAGTATACAAAATAGGAAAAACTTGTAATAAGGCAGAATTTAGACTTCAGCTATTGACAGTAAAAAATGCAGTCCCAATTTTTTCTGCTGCCTTTTCCAGCTCCACCTTGCTCGGAGAAAGTTTCATTCGACTAAAATTCATATCATCCATGGAATTGATGGGTATAAGATGAATATGCGCATGGGGTACCTCCAGACCTATCACTGAGACACCAACACGTTCGCAATCACAAACGCTGGCGATTGCCTTCGCTACTTTTTTTGCAAAAAGATTCAGGCCAACTAAGGTATCATCGTCAAGATCGAAGAGATAGTCTACCTCTTTCTTAGGGATGACTAACGTATGGCCTTCTACTAGCGGACTAATATCAAGGAAAGCAAGAAATTCGTCTGATTCGGCGACAATATGTGCTGGAATTTCACGATTTACAATTCGCGTGAAAATTGACGCCATTAAATAGAAATATCAAGGATTTCAAACTCCAACTCACCTGCAGGCACTTTTATCTTGGCTTTCTCTCCCTTCTTCTTCCCAAGCAATCCTTTTCCTATAGGGGATTGAATTGAAATTTTGCCAGCCTTCAAATCTGCTTCTTCTTCAGCAACAAGCTGATAGGTTATTTGCATCACATTGGCATTGTTCTTGATTTTCACAGATGAGAGAATAGAGACCTGAGAAGTGTCAATTGAAGATTCGTCAATTTCTCTTGCGTTTCCAACAACCGTTTCGAGTTTTGAAATTTTGAGTTCCATTAGTCCCTGAGCATCTTTTGCAGCGTCGTACTCCGCATTTTCACTTAAATCGCCCTTATCACGTGCTTCTGCAATTTGCTTGGACATATCCTTACGTCCTTTTGTCTTCAATTCATGAAGCTCATCTTTAAGCTTCTGCAATCCTTCTTTTGTGTAATAGTTTACTGCCATATGCCTTGCCCCTTTAAAACAAAAAAGAACGGCCTCTACGTGAAGCCGTTGCTATTTTGTGTTTCTTTATGTCCTGCAAATATATAGGAATTTGAGCTGTTAAGTCAAAATGTACGTTTTCAATCCATTATTTTTTAACCCACAAATAAGGTAGATCACCGAAGAAATTTAGTGCCTCAGCTAGATTTTTTAAATCATCAAATGATAGTAGCTACCTTGGACTTATTAAGCGAATTATAACCCTAATTACATTTGAATGGAATCCGTTACTGCGCAATTAACAACAAACTTTATTGTTCAAAAAGAGATAACTGGCAACACATTTTCTCTTGACAAAGAGACCAATATTTCGAAAATAGCCTGGTCTGGAAAGGTTAATCTTCCCATTGCCTCCGAACTTTTACAACTTGCTGGTGATTCTGTGGAATTTAGTGGCTTTACTAGATTATTGATTGACCGAAGTCAATTGGATGAATTTGATACTGAAGCCAGGCTTTGGATAAAGAATCTTCTCAAGACTCGAGCAAAGAAACTTTCAAGGAAGGTGGAAAAGCTTGCCATTATCAACGCTAAATCTGCCATGGGGAGCATTTTTAGCAATATGATGGCTTCCACAATCAGTCTCATCATACCAAATATGAAGATGAAGAGGTTTGAGAATATTGATGATGCAGAGAGATGGTTACTGGAGCTGACCTAAGTTCCTAATTTTTTCTACCAAGACCTTGTTTATTCTTTCGTAGGACTCATGTGTCCAACCAGCAACATGTGGAGTGACAATGACATTGTTGAGTGCGATCAACCTATCAAAGGTTTCTCTTTGGGATTCAGTTAATTCGTCAAGTTTTTCATTTTCCAGTACATCTAAACCGACACCGAGCAAATTGCCATCTTCAAGCAGGTCAAGTAAACCATCCAGTCTCAAAACCTCCCCTCGAGCGGTGTTAAGCACAACTTTTAGCAGTGGATATTTCAGTAGTTCCTCTTTGTTGAAGAATGATCTTGTTTCATTGGTGAGAGGAACATGAAGACCTAAAATTTCTACTTTTTCCCTAAACTCATCGAGCGAGACCTCCTCCACGTAGGAAGCCGAGAATCCTTTCTTATACTTATCAAATGCTACAACTGTGCACCCAAACCCAGCTAATTTTCTTGCAAAGGATTCTCCAGTGTTTCCAAAACCATAAATCCCAACCACTTTGTTCTTAAGCTCAATTCCTCTGCCCTCCTCTCGCTTCCAAAGGTTATTTTTCACCTTGTCGTTTGAGATTGTGATTTTACTTAGCAGGTTAAGCAGTAGTCCAATTGCATGCTCTCCCACCGCATCTCGATTTCCTTCTGGCGCATTCAAAATATGAATTCCCTTTTGCTTTAGATAGTCTGTATCCAAACGGTCCATTCCAGCCCCAGCACGTGCAACAAATTTCAATTTATCTGCCACGTTAACCAATTCCTTATCTACGATCAATTTGCTCCTTACAACAAGACCAGTATAATCTCCAATTTTTTCCTTCACCTCGTCACGTCCAATTGATGGCTCATACACTGGGTCGAAACCAATTTCGCTTAGCAAAGGCATAATACTCTCATGCATTTTGTCGACAATAAGAACCTTGTTGTTTTTGCTCATAAGTTGTAAAGAAGGTGTGCTACTGAGAAGTAGACAGCCAAACCGAGCAAATCGTTCGTTGTGGTGATAAAAGGTCCTGATGCAAGCGCAGGATTAACGCCTATCTTATTTAGCACCAAGGGAGTGACGGTCCCTGTAAATGATGCCAGCAACACTACAGAAAAAAGTGCAATCGATACAGTAGCGGCCAAGGATTGGTCACTCATAAATAGTATTACAGAACCGAAAACCATGAGTGCTAAAATAATTCCATTGACAACCGCCACGGAAAATACCTTGAGTAGTCGCTTAAACATACTGTCCGCAAAAACACTAGGGTTCGCCAGGCTTTGCACAACAATAGAGGAGGATTGAATACCCACATTGCCGCCAGAGGCTGTAATCAGCGGTATGAAGAATGCCAGTGCTGGAACTATGATTATTTCTTCTCTAAAAAAGCCCATAAACTGTGCTCCCACAAGTCCCCCAGCCATTCCGATTATCAGCCAAGGCAAACGTGCTTTCGAAATTCTCCAGACTGAATCGTCTTCTTCCACATCTGAACTTACTCCAGTCATCAACTGTCGTTCCTCCTCGGCATTTTCGGTAATTACATCTATCACGTCATCGATGGTGATTCTTCCCACAAGTCTGCCACGAGCGTTGACTACTGGCACAGACTCCAGATCATATTTCTGCATGATAGAGGAAACTTCCTCTTCGGTGGTTGAGGTTTCAACTGAAACTAATTCTTCATCATAGATGTCGGCGACCTTGGTGCTATCACTGGCGATAATGATTTTTTTTAAACCAACTTTCCCCAAAAGATCACCACGATCATTAATAACATAAACTGAGTATATTTTTTCAACATTTTCTGCTTGCTTCCTTATCTCCTCAATGCATTGGCGGATACTCCAATTGTAGTTGGCCGTTATCAATTCCTTTGCCATCAATCCGCCTGCTACATCCTCGTCATATTCAAGGAGTTCCATTAAGTGCGAAGCTTTCTCTTCATCCCCAATCTGACGGATTACTTCATTTCGGTCCGCAACCGACATTTCGTAGAGGATATCAGTTCCATCGTCAGAGTCCATCTGCTCCACAAAGGCAGCAATTTCTGTAGCTGTAAACTGCTTGATGAAATCTTCTCGAACGTCCTCCTCTAACTCCTCAAGAATCTCTGCTCCAATTTCAACAGACAGAAGATCGAATACATATTTACACTCTTCGCCATCAAATTCATCAAGGAATGCAGAAATGTCTGCTGAATTAACGCCCTCAAAACTCTTGGTGATAAATTCATCATCCTGATCGTCCAAGGCCAATTGAAAACGGTCCTTGAATTCAACGGATAATTCAAATGTATTTACTGCTTCCATCCGGAAGTAATTTTAGAAGTGAGCGATATAAACTGCGCGACGGTCAACTGCTCTGCACGTAGGTTTAAGACCTCCATGTCAGCAACAGATTCGGGCAAATTTATGTCTTTCAGGGCGTTGCGCAAGGTTTTTCTCCTCTTGCCAAACCCTGCTTTCACGACTCTTTTAAAATGGTCTTCGTTGCAATCAAGCTTTGTTGTTTGATTTCGTGTCAATCGGATGACGGCAGATTCCACCTTAGGCGGTGGCTGGAAAACGTGCGATGGAACAGTGAAGAGATATTCAATATCAAAAAATGCCTGTAGCAAAACACTTAAGATTCCATAAGTTTTGGACCCCTCCTTTTCGCAAATACGTTCGGCTACTTCTTTCTGAATCATACAAACCACTTCATCTACTTTGCTTCTATCATCCCAGAATTTGAAAAAAAGCTGTGAGGAAATGTTGTACGGAAAATTTCCGATCACCGAATACTTTTCGCTCTCAACCTGATAGTGAAGAAAGTCTTTTAATAAAAATTGATTTTCATGCTCGGGGAAATTTACTTTCAAATAGTGAATGGATTCGCTGTCCACATCAAGCGCAACAAATTCCTCAATACCAGCTTCAATAAGATACTTCGTTAACACACCAGTTCCAGGCCCAACTTCAATAACAAGTCCTCTTCGATTTTGAAAAGCACCAACTATTTTCTGGGCGATTGTCTCATCTTTCAAAAAATGTTGTCCTAAATGTTTTTTTGGTTTTACACTTGCCAACTTATTCGAGCTTGTTATATTCAATCTTGTAAAATACACAATGAGCGACGCGACCCAAAAGAAAAAAAATCTAATTGGAATTACCATTGGCGATATCAATGGAATTGGCCCTGAGGTCATTATCAAAGCACTTCAGGACGCAAGAATTATCAAGCACTTCACCCCTGTGATTTATGGCTCTGCTAAAGTCATCTCATTTTATTTAAAGGTTCTTGAAAAGGAGGATTTTAGCTACCAGCAAATTCAATCTATTGAGAAGGTTCATCATAAAAAAGTCAACATTTTAAACGTTTGGGAAGATGCTGTTGAAATTAAGCCAGGTAAGGCTAATGAGATTGGTGGTAAGTACGCACGTCTGGCTTTGGAAAGAGCGACACGAGATTTAAAAGAAGGGAAAATTCATGCGATAACGACAGCTCCCTTAAGCAAAGAATTAGTTCAGGATGAGAATTTCAAATTCCCTGGGCATACCGAGTATTTAACAAAGGAGGCTGATGCCAAGGACAGTTTGATGTTCCTCGTACATGATGGCTTACGAGTTGGAGTCGTTACGGGTCACATTCCATTAAAGGATGTAAGTGCAGCCATTACCCAAGAAAAAATCACTTCCAAACTCAAAATCATGATCACATCTTTGAAGAATGACTTTGGCATCAAGAAGCCAAGAGTTGCGGTTTTGGGAATGAATCCGCATGCTGGCGAGAAAGGTCTGTTGGGTGAAGAAGAGGAAAAAGTAATTGAGCCAGTCATCCGACAATTTAGCAACGATCACAATCTTGTGTTTGGCCCTTTCCCTGCCGATGGGTTTTTCGGAATGGGAAGTCACAAGAACTTTGATGGAATCCTGGCAATGTATCACGATCAGGGATTGATTCCCTTCAAAACACTGGCATTTGAAAGTGGCGTCAACTACACTGCTGGTTTGTCGTTTGTGAGAACCTCGCCAGACCACGGGACTGCCTTCGCTATTGCTGGCAAAAATGAGGCTGATCCGAACTCGCTAAGAAATGCGCTATATATGGCAAATGATATTGTCAATGAGCGAGCTGAAAACGGTAGTGATTAAATGAAATCTAGAAGTTTCGGATTGCCACTAGATCACCTCCATAACTCCTTAGCCTACCGCAAATAAGTATTCCAGCTTCCTCAGAAATTGAAAACCCCGGATCGCCTGCTGGGAAATTGCCCGTGAGATTCTTTTTCTCTATAGTCCTTTTTGTGACAAAATCGTAGTAAAAAATGGACTCGACTGCTCTGTTGAAATAATAAATCCCTTCTCCACCAATAGTCCAACTACCCCAGTCCATGGATGAGAGATCTTTCACGAGTAGCTCTTCGGTTCCATCCAGTTTCACCTCCCAAATTCCATTTTGGTGCAACTTTGTTATGAACGTTCTTCCCAATCCAAATGATTCCTGCAAGTAGTAACCACCAGAATTGTTAACCTTCCGTAGACGGTCATTCTTCAAAGACTGAGCCCAAATGTTCCATTCCCCTCCAACATTTGAAGAACAGTAAATAAAACTTCCATCGCGAGACCATGACGGATTAATGTAATCGCCCTCCCCGTTTGTTAGTTGCTTCAGGTCAGTACCATCAGCGTTCATTATGTAAATCTGATTGGTTCCAGTTGTATTTGACTCAAAAATGATCTGATCTCCTACTGGTGACCACTTGGGCTTTCCACTAAATCCAGATTCAAATTTGGTAAGCTGCACAATCGAATTTCCAACCAAATCTGACATCCAAATTTCATAGTGACCAGATCGATTCGAGCTAAAGGCAATCAATTTTCCATCTGTTGAAATATCAGGGTGCAACTCCCATTTTGATGACGTTAATTTCATCGAGTCAGCAACAATACTTCCGTCAATCTTGGAGATAATCAAGTCTGTGTCTTTCACCCATTTCTCCCCTACCAACAGTCCATTTTTAATACTTGGATTTTGAATGCTCTCACCATACGGAAGCCTGACTACCTTCTCAGGGGAGGCAGGGATTCTCTTGCTACTAAGTTGAAGTTTCCAAAGATTGTCACTTCCATCCATGTTTGAGGATATCATCAGCGTCTTCTCGTCTTCCCAATCAAAGCCGAAGATGTTTCGATTGATTTGGGTTAGTTTTTCGAGCTTTAGAGACGATAAATTTAGATTGTAGATGTCCTGATTCCCCTCGGAGATCGTTCTAATAAAAGCCAACGACTTACCATCTGGACTGTATCTTGGGTTCGAATCACCCCAAGAATCTGCAGCAGAGGTCACTTGCAGCTCCGAAATCTGATTTCCAACAGCATACTTAAAAATCGAATGTCTTGAAGTAGTAGAATCAAACGCAACGTATGAAAGCACTTCTCCATCTGGAGACCACGCAAGACCAATGTACTGTGTTCTAATCGGAATTACGTTTAGTATTTTCCGTTCTGTCGTTGAAAAAATATGAATTCCTTGCTCCTCTTTTCTATTGCCAAAAGCTGCAATCAGGTTTCCGTCTGGTGACCAGACAGGCTTCAAGTAGAAGCCATCCGAATTCGTTAACCTGATTAGCGAATCTGTCAATGTCGGCTTCAGATAGATATCTGAATAATTCTCATTGATCTTACTACTTACATAGGCGACCCATTCTCCATTTTTAGACAAAGACGGATGGTACTCCCATCCCTTATCACTTGTAAATGGGGTTGTAGAAATGGGGGGCAATGGATCAGATTGAAGAAACCCAAAGACTACAATAAACAGTGCGGCAATTGAGACTATGGGTACTGCGACCTTCAAAGCTTTTTTTCTTCGGTTTTCTGGGGCTCTGCTAGAAACATTGGCAATAAGACGATACCCAGACTTTGAGATAGTAGAGATGAATTTTGGGTCTGCTGGTTTGTCTTCAAATACACGTCGCAATTCAGAAATCGCTCTGGTAAGAACCATTTCTACCACTATCGTTTCTGCCCAAACAGTCCCAAACAAGGATTCCTTTGAAACCACATTTCCCTTAGCATTTACAAGACACATAAGAACCTGCATGATCTTAGGCTCCATTTTATAGCTCTTGCCATTTCCAGTGATTGTGTTAATCTCTGGATCAATCCTGAATTCATTTATGTAGAAGTAGTTTTTCATCCTTGAGTAATCACAACAAGACTAACGCAGATGCACTTTTCAAGTTAATCCATAAAGAAAACCTTATAAAAACCTAAGGATTCTAATTGGCCATTTTTCAGCTTATGATATCTATAGCTTTTCCTTTTATTCTCCTAAGGTAATTCTATTGAGAGCACCGTTCATTTGGAATAAAAACATGAAATACAAAAAGACAATTTTAACCAAGGGGCTATTGCTGGGATTAAGTCTCTGCTGTCTAAGCTGCTACTCTCAGAAAAAGGAGCGACTAACATATCCAACTACTACCAAGAAAGTCCAGACAAAAACGTATCATGGTGAAAGTGTAAATGATGAATTTTCCTGGCTGGGAGATGCTACGACAGAAAGAACCAAGAAATGGGCAGCGGATCAGGACACTTTGATGAGGAGCTATGTCCGGTCATGGGCAGGTTACAATCAACTCAAAAGTAAGGTTCAGACCTTACTGAGTGTAAGTGGTCGCTCGGAATTGCCTATGATGTCTGCGAGTAGAACTTTCTATCTCAAAGACAGTGAGAAGAGAACCTGGGATTTTTATATAAAAGAAGACGGAAAAGAGCGTGCGGTATTCGGAGATACTCCACCGTTTAATCCTAGAGCATTCTACTTCTACCTTCCAAGTCCTGATGGGAAATATGTAGCGATGGCAGTGGCTGGTCGCTACTTCGAGTGGAAGATATTGGATGTAGAAACCGGTAAACTGCTGGATGAAACACTTCCAGGAAGAGAAATGGGTGGAACCAGGCTTGCATGGAGCAGAGATAGTAAATCCTTCTACTACGCAGGAAATAAGGTCACAGCTGAAGATGGTTCACGATCGGGTTTTGCTATCAAGCAGCATACACCTGGTGCCCCAGCCACAGACGACAAAGTCGTTTTTACACCAGCTAATGATGGCTCCAAATTAGAATTATCAGTATGTAAGGGTGGAGATTATTTAGTAATAGCCGAAAGAGAAGGAGCGGCAACTCCATCAAAAATCCACTACATGCTGACAAAATCATACAAGGTGGTTCCATTGATCAAAGACGCAACCTCGTCATTTATATTTCTTGGGAATGATGGAAAAAATTTCTACTTCCAGACAGATAACAATGCGCCGAAAGGAAGAGTTGTGAGCATCAATATTGATCGTCCCCATATGTCCAACTGGAAGGAACTCATTCCAGAGCAGCAAAAACCAGTAATGGGCTATCAGTCTGCAGGAGGTACATTTCTACCTCTGATCGCAGGAAACAAATTTGTAATCCCGTATCAGGAAAATTTGAGGCAATATTTGGGTGTTTTCAGTCTTTCTGGAAAAATGGAACAAGAAATTGAACTCCCGAGTGGTGGGCTTTATTTCAACACAAACGGGCTAAGTGCCCTGAGCGGAATCAGAGAGTCAAATAAAGTTCTGACAAGATTTATTGGAATAACGGAACCAAATACCATCCTTGAGATTGATGTAATCTCTGGAGAGGTAAAACCATTCAGTAGAGCCAATACAAACTTCGACGCATCACAGTACGTGAGTGAGATTGTCTTTAGCACGAGCAAGGACGGAACCAAGATCCCAATTTCACTTACGTACAAGAAGGGACTCAAAAAGAATGGCAAAGCTCCAATGCTAATGCAAGTTTATGGTGCAATAGCATTTACCAACTATCCATACTTTCAGGGTGATTACATCACCTGGTTAGAGATGGGTGGAATTCATGGAGTTGCTCACATTCGCGGTGGTGGAGCGCTGGGATCTGGTTGGCATCAGGCTGGAATTGCTCGAAACAAGCAAACTGGAATCGATGATTATATATCGGCGATAGAATACGTAGCAGATAAAAAGTATACCTCGGCAAATAAAACAGTGATCAATGGGGTTAGTGCTGGTACCATTCCGGTGGCTGGAGTTCTTACCCAAAAACCACAAGCCATTGGCAGTGCGGTACTACATTATGGAATGATGGATATGGTTTCTTATGCTGAAACATTCGGGCAAGATGCCAACCATGGCTACATGATTCCTGAAATAGGTTCCGCTTCGGTAAAGGAAGATTTTGATGCCATTATCAAGTATTCTCCCTATCAAAAACTTAGCAGCTCAGTATGCTATCCACCAGTTCTAGCCTTAACAAGCGAGGTTGACACCCCAATGGATACTGACAGCTACAGGTTCGTTGCGGCTCTTCAAAACTTGAGCATGGAGTGTAAGAATGAGTATTTACTTCAAATGGCCTGGGGATCTGGACATTCAGGATTCGCATCTCAAACACATTCACCAGTCGATACATTCACCGATGAAATTGCATTTTTAATAAAATCCATGAATCTGGATGTGGATGATTGGCTAAAGAACTAGAAGGTTAGTTTTTTGTTCGAAGGCACCCAATCTAAAGTTTCATGAGCGGGTGCCTTTCTTACTTACCTGATTCCAGGTAAACCATTCTATCTATGTAATCGAGCGTTAGCACATAGTCCTTAAAAAAGGCATTTCCAACCACATTTGACATGCCTTGGTTGTGCGTTATTCCTACAACTGAGTCTTTTTTTAAAGGACCCACGGCCATGTCTAGCACATGTACCCTCCTTATCTCAAAAACTCCTCTGCTACCGCTAGCAGTTGACTTACCGTTCGGGAAATCAAGCTCCTTGAGGCCTAGTTGCTTGGCATCGCTTTCTGACATTCCAATATTGAAATTAGCCCCTGTGTCAATCCAAGCTGCTACTTTCCTTCCTTTTATCGTCAAATTAGGAAGTATTGGGATTTTACCACCCGCAAGAGTCATTGGAAATTTCACAAGATCAGAAGTTGACATCTCTCTTAGTACTGCCCTTGGCAATCTTGAGTAAAAGGTGAGTGCCTCTTTTTCATAATTGAT